>CAZFLF010000595.1:0-4975 GCA_964519825.1 uncultured Pirellulaceae bacterium
TCATCGGCCGCCCGCCGTTCCGCGCGGCCAATGCCATACAGACATTGCAGCAGGTGATGCAAGACGAGCCGGTCCCGCCGCGCCAGGTCAATTCAGGGGTGCCCCGGGACTTGGAAACGGTCTGCCTGAAATGTCTCCAGAAGAGTCCCGGGCGGCGGTACGGTTCGGCCCAGGAGTTGGCCGCCGACCTCAAGCGGTTCCGGGACGGCGAGCCGATAACGGCCCGACCGGTCAGTTCCTGGGAACGCGCATCCAAGTGGATCCGACGCCATCCGGCGACGGCGGGTCTGGCGGTCGTGGGACTGATCATGCTGATGGCCTTCGTCGGGCTGGTAGTCAGTTTGCAATATCGGGGCGAACGAGAACGACTGCTATATTCTCGACTCGTGCTGTCAGCGCATGGGGCCTGGCGAGATAACGAGATCAAAAATGCGCAAGATTTGCTCAAGGATTGTCCTCTGCACCTGCGAGGATGGGAATGGGGTTACGTGGACCGACTCTGTCGCACGGGACTCGTGATGACAATCAAGCCACCCAATTCGAATGATGGTCGACACGTGGCGGCGGGTGAGGGACCCGGGCCCGTGCTCGTCTGGGATGCAGCCAACGGTCATGTGATCGCCGTGCTCGAGGAAGCCACGTCCCAAGTGACTGGTGTGCGGTTCAGCCCAGACGGCCAACAGCTTGAGACTGCCAGCTTGCCTTTTTCGCGCCGCTGGAAGCTGGGGGAGAGGTTCAGCCCAGACGGCCAACAGCTTGAGACGGCCAGCCCCAATTGGACCGTCAGGCTCTGGAACCTGGAAACCGAACGGGTGACTCGCAAGATGACCGGCCATGCCGGGCTTTTCCCCAGGATTGCCTACAGCCCCGACGGTAGCCGGGTGGCCGGTCACCTCACCCCGACGTTTACTCACCTCTACGGCGATGCAGAGCTGGTCGGCGCCATGTTGTCCAACGGCGTCGTCTCCTCCAACTCGGCTATCACGACCCAAACGTGGAATGCCAAAGAGCTCACCGACGCCGTCCTCAAGGGTCACTCGGCTAATGTCGATGCCGTTGCGTTAAGTCCCGATCACCAGCGACTGGCCTCCGCGGGCGATGACGGCAGCATCAAGCTTTGGGATGTGACCCACTGCCGCTTTATTCTCGACTGTGAAGGGCACGTCGGTCCGGTGTACGATGTCGCCTTCAGCCCGGACGGCCATCGTCTGGCGTCCGGCGGAAACGATCGAACCGTCAAGTTATGGGATGCGCTGACCGGCCGGCTCATACTGACACTCGGCGAGCCCGACGGCCACTCGCGCGCCGTGTACGGGGTCGCTTTCCATCCGGACGGCGGACAGGTGGCGTCCCTTGGTGCGGACTTGGCCGTCAAGATCTGGAATGTGGGCAGCGAGAGCGAGGCGGCAATCTTGCGAGGCCACACGGGCCCGGCTGGGAGTATCGCGTTCCATCCGGAGGGCGCGCTGTTGGCCTCAGCAGGGAACGACGGCGTCATCAAGCTCTGGAAGCTGGACACCGGCACACTGGTCCGCGATATTCAGGCCCACGACGAGCGGATCTCGGCCCTGGCGTTCAGCCTGGACGGCCGGCTGGCGTCCGCCAGCCACGACCGGACCGTCAAGATCTGGAACGTCTCAACCGGGGATGGGGGACCGGTTCACATATTGAAGGGACACAAAGGAATCGTGTATGGCGTTTCGTTCAGCCCGGATGGTCAGCTGTTGGCGTCCGCCGGCCATGACGGAAAATGTATAATCTGGAACGTATCGACCGGTCAGATACACGACAAATTGCAGCGGCCCGCCGGACCGGTGTTCAGCACCGTTTTCGATCCGCGTGGAAGCTTCATTGCCGTGGGCGGAAACGACTTGACGATCCGGAATCTGAAGCATGGCGTGGAAACTTTGCTGACGGGCCACGAACGAGAGGTTTTCAGCGTCGCCTTCAGTCCGGACGGCAGCCGGCTGGTATCGGGTAGTCGAGACGGAACGGTTCGGGTGTGGAGCGCAACCACGGGAAGCGAGATCGGCAAGCTCAGTGGCCATTCAGCGCCCGTCACCAGTGTGGTCTTCAGCCCGGCCGGCGACAGAATCGCGTCGACAAGCTGGGACGGAAGCGTCAAGATCTGGGACCCGGAATCACAACAGGAGACTCTTTCTCTGAAGGGACCGAGCGGACGGGCCTATTGTGTGGCGTTCAGTCCGGATGGGCGCTACCTTGCCTCGGCCAACCACGACGGAACGATTACGTTATGGGGACGGTAAGAGCGGTTTTTTCGACGGGAGATCCAAGCCAAGGCGCGGCGAAGTTTCATGCGATATGCATGGCCGCGACGAATGCCTAACTAACCGAACCTTCAAGCGGTCAAGTTCGACAAACTACTGTCAATGAGAGGTGGAAATCATGAAACAATACCATCGCAACGATCCATACCGCGCATTCTCACTGGTTGAATTAATGGTGGTCCTCGCGATCATCGGTATTCTGATAGCGCTGTTGCTTCCCGCGGTTCAACAGGCCCGTGAAACGGCCCGGCGGTTCCAATGTAGCAACAACCTGAAGCAGATTGGCTTGGCGTTACACAATTATCACAACACCTACAAGGCGTTTCCACCTTTGCTGGTGCATAATTCCACCATTTCGCCGCAAACAGGGTTCTATAGCGGGTGGTGGTCCTGGTACGTGCGGATCCTGCCGTTCGTTGAGCAGAAACCGCTTTACGATCAAATCGACGTGGACAACGACGCCGTCGCGCCGTTCTTCATTGGTGAGAATAGGGAACAGGTCTCGCAGAATCTTTCCGTATACCTCTGCCCGAGCGAGCCGTATGGTAAGAGAATCTGGTCTGCGGACTGGGGAATGGCCGCCGATCCATTGAAAGCCGCACACACGAACTACCTGGGCTGCCGCGGAAGCACACGAGACGTGCCGGGGGACGGCGTATTTCCCGCTACCAACATTAGCGTCCGTATGTCGGAAATCACCGACGGCACCTCGTCCACCCTGTTCGTCGGCGAACGCCCTATCGACAAAGTAGGAGAGTGGGGATGGTGGGCGTTAGGCACAGGTTTTGATGGACACGGATTGGCCGACCATGTCCTCGACGGTTCCGAAGGGCTGCGCAGGGGCGTGCCCGGTTCGTCCGATGACTTGACGCACTTCTGGAGTCCGCACACCGGCGGTGCCCAGTTCGTCCTCTGTGACGGTTCTGTGAGGTTCCTCTCCTACTCGATCAACCACGAAACGTTTCAGGCCCTCTGCTCGCGAAATGGTGGCGAAGTGGTAGGAGAATTCTGACCCAGACGAACACGGTGTTTTTCCATGAGACGCCAAATAGCGGTCCTGTTGTGTGGTCTCGTCCTGCTTGCGTGTGCCGGATGCGGCGAAGTCAGCACTGGCGTCTCCGTATCAGGAACCGTCACCCGCGATGGGCAGCCGGTCGAGGACGCAAGGATCCTATTTGTCCCGGCAAAGGGCACTCAGGGACCGGTCGTGAGCGGCGCGATCAAGGGCGGGCTCTACAGCATCCCGGCGGATCAGGGCCTCAAAACAGGTCTGTACTCCGTGAAGGTCTCGCTGACCCGGGTGCCGCAGAGAAAGGACATTATGGACGATCTCTCCAAGGGATCACCAAATCGAGACCACTCGTTCGAGTTCGACCGCGAGATTACGGGCGAAAACCCTCAGATCGACATCGAGTTGGGCCCACTAACGAACTAATACATGCAGCGGAGCGGGCCGTTCCGGGCGTCCCGTGGTGCGTTGGGTTGGGCATGTCGATTCGAAGCGCCTCCCCATCGACGCGTACCAACAGCGAAGTGTGTCAAAAAGGACCGTTTCGAAATATCTCGCTGTTCCCCCCCCGCACGTGGCGGCGATGCGCCCCGCCACACGCAATCGACAGTATTCGTTGACTGTTGCTTTGCCCGGATGTTCCTGCCCGCCAATCTTCCTGCCCGTTTTGCAACCAGAAGTTATGGGCAGGAAGATTGGCAGGCAGGAACATGAGTCGTTTGTTTCTGTTCGATCATTTTGTGCCAGATGCGTGTCGAATTTGGTTTTGGACAAGACAAAGAAAAAGGACTTCGAGCAAATCGCCAGAAGTCCTTATTGCCGCAAGGCAGTGCGGAAGGAGGGATTTGAACCCACACCCCTTTCGGGACCAGATCCTAAGTCTGGCGCGTCTGCCAATTCCGCCACTCCCGCAAAACTCAACTCAGCAATCACTTACGCGGCAGCCGACTTTCTTCATTGTGATTGCTTGACACCCGATTGACACCTCTGATAGCATTCGGCAGTTGAAAGTGACACCCGGACAGCTGTGAACTGCCGGGTGTCGTGACACCACCTCACAACCTGTTAAGCGAAAGGTGATGACGTGAAAAATTCTACTCTACCGGCTGGTCTCAGCAAAGCATCCGACGGGAAGCGCGAGCGGCACCCAAAGCCCTGCGAAGACTTCCCGCTCTTTCCGCACGACAACGGACGCTGGGCAAAAAAGGTCCGCGGCAAGTTCAAGTATTTCGGGAAGGTCACGGACGATCCCAAGGGCGAGGCCGCGTTGATCCTGTGGAACACGCAGAAAGATGACCTGCGGGCCGGACGTATCCCAGCTGCGAAGCGCGTCGGCTTGTCCGTTCACGACGGGTGCAATCGGTTTCTCCACGCCAAAAAACAAAAGGTTGAAAGCGGCGAACTGGCGAACTCAACTTGGCTCGGGTACAAGCTCGCGTGCCGCCGGCTGATCGGAGACCTCGTGGAACCAGTAGCGGTGCGTGAAGCGAAGGAACACCTCGAGGAGCTGCCGCATCACGCGCTTGAACCTCTTCACCGATTCAGCGTCCCGGATGTCGAGGTGGTTCAGCGCATCCACCATGCGGTCGGAGAGCATCAGCAGCGTCGCCTTGTGGATGTGCGGGATCAGGAACAGCAGGAAATACTGGTGGCGGAACTGGCCGAGCAGGCCGCCGTT
>CAZFLF010000596.1:0-4974 GCA_964519825.1 uncultured Pirellulaceae bacterium
GGGGACTGTAACTAAAGTACCCAGCAATCGCCAGAGCGAAAAACGGTTCGCCAGCATTGCCGTCACGCTCCGTCGCGACTTAGCTCGAACCAAACAATGCGCGCGACAAAATAGGTCCTATACGACTGATCGGTCCTATCCGACTGATCGGTCCGATACGTTCAATCAAGTGCGCGAGCAACGTCACGTCAGAATGTGACGGCTACGGGCCAGCATGCCGTTCAGATTGGCGCAATAAAAAAGGTCATGGCACGTCGCTCCGTCGTCATACCATGACCTCTATCCTGAAACGGGATGACCAGACGGTCTTCCCGCCCTCCCGGTTCCTTCTCGTCAATGTATCGTCTTCCACCAGGGTGCCGCTGAAGGAGAAATCGTCGCTTCTGCCCGGCAGGAGCCCGCCCAATGGGAATAGATCAAGAAATCAAAACGGACGCGTCTTGCGACGCGTCCGCTGAACCTTCCCATCATCAAGTCGCAAATCGTACTCCCCAGTCAAACCGGCGACTTAACGGGTCGGATATTTCACGTTGAGTTAGTCTAGAAGCCAGAGGAAAACTGCCGCGCGGAGGGGTACCACGAACGGAAAGTTGTCTTCTCATTGCTTGGTGCCGGCGGGACTGAATCTTGTTCAGGTACCGGCGTGATTTCGGGTATGACTGACGGTGGATTCATAAGCTTCTGTTTAGCACCGTCGTGTTGTTGATCTTGGCCCTTGCAGCCGCTGCAACCCGTCGACTTGCCTCCGTTGTCGCAGTTGCTGTTGCAACCAAAACCGCAGGCGTGTCGCAGAGCGTGGAGATGCTTGCCACCGAAGTGCCCTCCGAAGCCCCCCGCACCGCCACCGCAGCATGCGCCGCCGGCGAATGAATTGACGCAACCGCCGAAGCTTCCGCCACCGCAGCAATTGGAACCGTTGCCGTGCCCGTGCAGCCGACCACATCCGCAATGTTTACCGCTATGAGCCAACATCCCTCGTCCAGATCCGCAGCCGCAGGACTTGGAATAGCCGGCCCAAACGTTCGCACAGCAGCCTAAGCCGCTGCCACCGCAACGGTCTGCGAACGGATAGCCGTCAAACTGCGTGGGGCCTGCCGGTGCTTGAACGGCGGGTCCGTCGACCGCCGGGCTTGGTACAGTTTCAGCCTTGTTTTGAGTTTGAGCGATCAGCGAGTTCGGGTTGACTCGGCCCCAAATGTCCGCCTGAGCCGTGCCAGACATGGCAAAACAGGCGATCACCAGGGTAAAGAAAATTCGCTTCATGTGTGAGACTCCATGAGAAATAGGGGAGGGCGTTCGCGTCCTGCGCACAACGGGGAGGCCCTCGGAAACCAAATCCAGGGATCCAATCCCAGGTAATAGTGGGGCCCTGTGTGTGCGTCTGGGGAAACATTGCTCGCAGTTGACTGTTGAGCAAACGCAACGTTGAGTTTTTTTTGCAGGCGTCACAACCGGACCACCACGCGGCAGCGTCGTAGACCGTTTGGCACTCATGCTTTGAACGCATGACGGACCGCTTGCCTCACACACATTGAATTGAAGCGTTAGTGAAGCGGTGAGTCGGTTCTGCGGCGATTAACGATTGTGCCGCGGCCGGAAACGGCCAAAATTCGAATCCGATCGCGCCGGAGACGGCGGGCTGGGCCGAATGACGAACGTCTCAGGTCTAATTTCCTGTACATCGCAGATCGGGATTAGTGCGCGAACCTGGCGAATTGGTACTTCGTAGAATCGGGAACCCGCGCGGCAATTGTAGAGGCCAAGTGGCGGAATCGCGGGAAGGCGAACCTAGAAGTTCGTCCCCTGCCCAAGAGTCATTTTTCAATGTGGAACATTTTTTGCCTTGCGCCACGCATGTCCTGACGGCGTCGTATCCCGTACCCCGTCCCGTACTTCGTACCGCTCCGTACCCTGTACCCCGTACCCCGTACTCCGTACCCCGTGCATCCTGCCTTGGACTCGAACCCTGAATCTGATAATAATCTCGTGCTTTCCGGTCGGCCGTTGAAACAGATCGACCGTCGGAAAAACAGGGTCGCAACGAAAAACCGAATGCCGAGGAAGTCAGACTTAGAAATCCCCATGCTGTCTCCCGTTTATCGCTTTCCGCTGTTCCTGCTCATGGCTCTCACGTTTGTGTTTGGCCCGGCGGGAGCGGTGTATCGTCAGAGCGCGGAGGCTGAACAAACCCAAGAATCGGAAACCAAAGAGACCTCATCGTCGGTCGATGTAATGCCGTCGTGCGGCCGGGATTCAACTCGGGCCCGGCGGTTTTGTTCTTGGCGACCGAATTGGACTCCGGTGGCCGGTACCTGTCGGCTTCCAGAGGTGCGACGTGCGCGACCTGGTGATTCTATTCCGGGCCACAAGCTTCCGAACGGTCTCAACGCGCCTCTCTTGATCTGAAGCGGCGCGGATCTTCCCCGCCGCCAGTCCCGGGCGCCGTTCATTCTTTGACTCCATTTGGCCGTGCGAGAACGTATCAGCACTTTCTCGTGAAGCGGGTGGAAGACCAATCGCACCTCGTGGACTCCGCGCTTTACACACCGCTCCACAACTGCGTACATCGACCGCGTCCTCGCAGCGACGGATCTCGGTCGAGCACGCTCACTGAGCGTGACAACCGCGAATGCAAACCAAGAAAGTACCCTGAGATGCCATCTACAAAAATCCTGTCCATGACATCCATTCCTCGCGACTTGATTGCCGGGTTGGTCGTGTTTCTCGTAGCCTTGCCGCTCTGTCTGGGAGTTGCATTGGCATCCAATGCGCCGTTGTTCTCGGGAGTCCTGGCAGGAATCATTGGCGGCATTTTGGTCGGAATGTTAAGCGGATCGCAAACCAGCGTCAGTGGTCCCGCGGCCGGCTTAACTGCGATTGTGGCCGCTCAGATTGTGTCGCTTGGGAACTTTCAGACGTTTTTGTTGGCCGTGGTGATTGCCGGTCTGATTCAGATTGCTCTGGGGGTTGCTCGAGCCGGGTTCATCGCAGCATTTTTTCCTTCCAGCGTGATCAAAGGACTGCTCGCCGCCATTGGTGTGATACTCATCTTAAAGCAGATCCCTCACATCTTTGGCCATGACTCGGATCCGGAGGGAGAAATGTCCTTCGCTCAACCGGATCACGAAAACACGTTCTCCGAGTTCGGTGAGCTGCTGTTCGACGTCCACGCGGGTGCGTCAGCGATCGGCCTAGTATCGATCGCTGTCCTGGTCTTCTGGAACAAGTGCAAACCGCTGAAGAAGTCGGTCGTTCCCGCCCCCCTCGTGGTCGTGCTACTGGGGGTGGGGATGAGTCTGCTTTTCCGGCAACTTGGCGGACGATGGATCATTGAGTCAAAACACCTCGTGCAAATGCCAGTCGCGGAAAGTCTGGCCGAGTTCAGCCGATTTTTGCAGTGGCCCGACTTCTCGCAATGGAATAATCCGGCCGTGTACATGGCCGGATTAACGATCGCTCTCGTCGCATCGCTGGAAACACTCTTGAATCTGGAAGCGGTCGATAAGCTCGATCCCCAACAGCGCCACTCTCCCCCAAGCCGGGAGCTCGTCGCCCAGGGGATCGGAAACGTGGCCGCGGGATTGCTCGGTGGGATTCCGGTGACTTCGGTGATTGTTCGCAGTTCCGTGAACATCAATGCCGGCGGCCAGACCAAGCTGGCGACGATCTTTCATGGGATCCTTCTGCTGGTTAGCGCGATGTTCTTGTCAACTTGGCTGAACATGATTCCTTTGTCTTGCCTGGCAGCAATCCTGCTGGTCACAGGATTCAAGCTCGCCAGTCCGGAGTTGGTACGGCAGATGTGGAAGCAGGGGCGCTACCAATTCGTTCCGTTTGCGTTGACGGTGGTCGCCATTGTCCTGACCGATCTGCTGGTTGGAATCTTGATTGGGCTGGCAGTGAGCGTCAGTTTCATACTCAACAGCAACCTGCGCCGCCCAATCCGCCGAGTGGTGGAGAAGCACCTGGGAGGCGATGTGCTGCACATTGAACTGGCCAACCAGGTCAGCTTTCTGAACCGTGCCGCCTTGCTGAAAGTCCTAGACAAGTTGCCGCGCGGTGCGCACGTGTTGCTGGATGCCCAGAATACGGACTACATCGACCCGGACATACTTTCCGTGATCCGGGACTTCAGGGATGAAGGAGCACCGGCTCGCGGCGTCGACGTCAGCTTGATCGGTTTCCGCGACAAATATCTGCTGGAAGATCAGATCCAGTACGTCGACTACTCGACCCGCGAACTGCAGATTTCGGTGACTCCCCAGCAGGTTCTGCAGATCTTGAAGGACGGACACGAGCGATTCCGCACCGATCGGAGATTGACTCGTAACCTTGGCCGCCAGGTTCAGGGAACGGCCAATGGGCAACATCCGCTGGCCGTCGTGCTTAGTTGCATCGACTCGCGCGCCCCTGCCGAGTTGATCTTTGATTTGGGACTAGGTGACATCTTCAGCGTTCGCGTTGCCGGTAATATCATCAGCCGCAAAGTGCTGGGGAGTATCGAGTATGCGTGTGTCGTGGCCGGGGCGAAGCTGGTCCTCGTCCTGGGGCACACGCGATGTGGTGCCGTAAAGACCGCCGTAGATCTAGCCTGTTCTACCGAATCCGTGGCGCAAGCTACCGGCTGCCAACATGTCGAGCATATTCTGCGGGACATTCAGGAGTCGATCGATCAAGACGTGGGTCGACGGTTGAGCCGACTATCGGACTCGGAACGAGAGGCATTTGTGAACGAGGTGGCACGTGTCAATATATTGCGAACGGTCGACATGATCGGCCAGCAGAGCCAGACGCTGGCCCGTCTCCTGCGGGATGGTCGGATTGCGGTCGTCGGCGCTATGTACGACGTCGCTACCGGAGATATCCGTTTCGTTTGAAGATGGCGTCAGGTGTCAGGTTTCAGGTTTCAGGTTTCAGGTTTCAGAAAAATGCAGCGAACGTGTCTCGTCGTACTCCGTACTCCGTACTCCGTAC
>CAZFLF010000597.1:0-4965 GCA_964519825.1 uncultured Pirellulaceae bacterium
CCGGCAGCAGGTTCCGCTGCTTCGGCGAACCAAGCACGAGCACTGTGCCCCCCAAATCGCGGCACAATCGCGCCAGTTCCCCGAGGTACTCGGCAGTGTGGCGGCGAACCTCGGCGTCGGGACTGGTCAAGTAGTAGCCTTCCGTAAACGCCAGCAGCCAATGCAAGCCGATCGTCTTTAATCCAAAGCTCTCGACCTGGTGCCGGATTTCGGCACGCCGCGCGGCCGAGATGTTGTAGGCATTCTTGTCGATCGTGAACGGTGCGAACTCGATGCCGGTATAGCCGCAATCGCGCGCGAACGCGCAAGCTTTTTCAATCGGCCAGTCTTGAAACGTCTCGTTGCAGATCGCGAATTTCATCCTTCGTCTCCGATCACGCCGGGAAGGTAACCGATATTGAACGGCGGATTGGCGAACGCGAGATCGATCGATCCTTCGGTCAACTTTTTTAGGCCGACGATGCAATCTTCGTTGTGGACGGCGTTGAGTTCCGGCGGCACAATACATCCTCCCTGCTGGTCTTCGCTCGTCCGGCTGTCGGATCGACGCGGGCGTGACTATCGTACCAGCGGCCTACCTGTCCACAAGCCACGCCTCGGAGACCATTATGCTCCCGCTTCATCGAATGATTCCGCTATTCACCGCGCTGGCTGTTCTGGCCTGGCCGCTCGCCGCCCAAGACAAACCGGATAGCGATTCGGCCGACAAGGATTACGCCGCCGAGCTACCTCGCATTGCGCCCAAGTCGCCGGCAGAAGCGATGTCGACGTTCCAAATCGCCAAGGGCTTTCGCGCCGAGCAAGTTGCTGCGGAACCTCTCGTGGCCGATCCCGTTGCGATCTCTTTCGATGAAAATGGCCGGCTGTACGTCGTCGAGATGTGTGGCTATTCCGAAAACGACGCCGACAATCTGAGCCGAATTCAGCTGCTGTCCGATACCGACGGAGATGGGAAATTCGATCAGAGCAGCATCTTTGCCGACGGCCTTTCCTGGCCGACGGCGGTCTTCTGTTACGGCGGAGGCGTGTTTGTCGCGGACGCGCCGAACATTTTCTTCCTGCAAGACACGAACAACGATAACCAGGCGGATGTGAAGAAAGTCGTCTTCACCGGCTTCGCCCGCAGCAATGTGCAGGGTCTGATCAATTCCTTCCAGTGGGGAATCGACAATCGTATTCACGGTGCGACCAGCAGTAGCGGCGCCGAAGTGTTCTCCGAGCCTAAGAAAGAAGGGGACAAGCCGCTCGTGTTGCGTGGCCGCGACTTCGCGTTCGATCCGCGAACGCTCGTCATGTCAGCGGTCAGCGGCGGTGCGCAACACGGCATGAGCTTCAACCAGTGGGGGGAAAAATTCGTCTGCTCGAATAGCGATCACATCCAGCATGTCGTGTTCGATGATCACTACGTTGCTCGCAATCCCTATTTTGCGTCGGAGAATCCGCGCAAGAGTATCGCCGTCGATGGCCCGCAGGCCGAGGTTTACCGTACCAGTCCGGTCGAACCGTGGCGGATCGTGCGGACGCGGTTGCGAAAGAAACAGATCGTGCCGGGAGTCGTCGAAGGGGGCGGCCGGGCCGCCGGTTACTTCACCGGCGCCACGGGAGTGACGATCTATCGCGGTAATGCCTGGCCTCGTGAATTTGTCGGCTGGGCGTTCGTCGGCGATGTTGGAAGCAATCTGGTGCATCGCAAGCGCCTGGAACCGGACGCCGTTTCGTATAAAGCCATGCGAGTGGATGAGAAGTCGGAATTCCTCTCGTCGACTGACATCTGGTTTCGACCCTGCCAGTTCGCCAACGCGCCGGACGGCACACTGTATGTCCTCGATATGTACCGCGAAGTCATCGAGCATCCGGCCAGCCTGCCTCCCCCCATCAAAAAGCATCTTGATCTCACCAGCGGGCGCGATCGCGGACGCCTGTATCGAATCGTGCCGGACGGATTCAAGCAACCTGCTTTGCCCCGATTGGGAAATGCCTCCACGGCGGAGCTGGTGGCGCTGCTGGTTAACGACAACGGTTGGCATCGCGACACGGCGGCTCGACTGTTGTACCAGCGGCAGGATCGAGCGGCGGTTCCACTTTTGGACAAACTGACTACGAAGTCCAAATTGCCGGAAGGCCGAATTGCCACGCTCTATGCGCTTGACGGCATGCAAGCTCTTACGACCGAGCTGCTGTTGACGGCACTCAATGACGCGCATCCACGAGTGCGTGAGCATGCGGTGCGGCTCAGTGAGCAGTTAGTCGCCGAGTCGCCGGCGCTGCGCGACAAGCTGTTGTCGCTGGTCAATGACAATGAATTGCGCGTGCGATACCAGTTAGCCTTCAGTCTCGGCGAGCTCCCTTCTTCGCCGCAGCGAAATAGCGCTCTGGCCGCGATCGCACGGCGCGACGGCGGTGACGCTGACGTGCGCTCGGCGGTGATGAGTTCGCTCGCCGAAGGGGCCGGCCAGGTGCTCATTCACTTCGCGGACGACAAGTCCTTCCGCCAATCCGCAGCCGGAACCACGTGGCTCGCCGCGCTGGCCGGCCAGATTGGCAAACAACAGCGAGCCGACGATGTAGCGGCTGTTCTGAACGTGTTGCGTGTGGCGGCTCAAGACGATCGCGCCACGGTTCAGACGTTGGTGCGCGGTTTGGCTGCCAAAACCGGGAGTCCGCTCGAACAACAAATCTCCGCGGCCACAAAAGGGCAGGCCGAGCAGTTCATGAAAGAAATGCTGCAGGCGGCAGCCGCACAAGCGAAACTCGACAAGTCGCCGGTTGCCAAGCGGGTCGACGCAATTCATCTGTTACGGCTCGGAGATTTTGCCAGCCGCCGGGAGCTGTTTGTGGGCTTGTTGCAGCCGACGCAGCCGACGGAAATCCAGGCCGCCGCGCTGAATACGCTGGCGAGTTTCTCCGATCCAGCGGTCGCCGAGTTGCTCGTCGAAGCCTGGGGGACGTTGAGTCCGCGCTTGCGCGGCACCGCCGCCGATGTGCTCGCGTCCCGCGAAACTTGGCTCGTGCCGTTGCTGGAAGCGGTGGTGAAAGGGGAAGTGGCCGCCAGCGATCTCGATCCTTCGCGCGTGAAATTATGGGCCGCCCATTCCAATCTGCGACTTCAGTCGCTCGCCGCGGAGGTCGCGAAGAAAAATCAGCTAGGCAGTCGTGGCGAAGTCCTGGCCGCTTATCGCGAGACACTGACCATGCCGGCCGACATCGCGCGGGGCAAACAAATCTTCACCAAGATCTGTGCGGCATGTCACCAGTTTGGCGGTGTGGGACACGCCATCGGACCGAATCTCGCCACGATGCGCAATCGCGGGCCTGAAGCCGTGTTGACCAACGTCCTGGCGCCGAACCAGGAAGTCAATCCGCAGTATGTCAACTACATCGTCGTCACGACGGACGGTCGCCAATTGACCGGCATGATCACTGCGGAAACCGCCACAAGTGTGACGCTCAAACGCGCGGAGAATCAAACCGACACGGTCCTCCGTATCGACATCGAAGAACTGCGCGGCACCGGCGTCTCGCTCATGCCCGACGGCATGGAAAAACAAATCGACAAACAGTCGATGGCGGATCTGCTGGAATACCTGAAGAGCGTCGAGTAGACATCCGTAGCCGTCACGCTCCGTCGTGACGAAGCTGAGCAGCGGACTCGGTACTATTTCGTGAACAACGTTCGTGGCCTCGGCATCTTCGGTGCTTCAAGCTTCGTCACGACGGAGCGTGACGGCTACGTCAAAAGCAGGTCTCAGCCGGCCTATTTTTTGAATTCGTGAATTTGGACCGTCAGCCGCCAGCGGTTGTTCGCGTCGGTGTAGGAGTTGACGTAAATGTCGCCGTCGGTGTTTCCGTGTTCGTAGTCAAAGCTAAACGCACTAAACGCACTGATGTCGTTGTCGGCGGGGTCGCCGCCGCGGCCGTGGATGTGGCAGCCGTGCTGCTTGAGCAGCATCTCGACTTCCTTGCGGAATTCCGCCACGATTAGCCCCATATTCGCGGACGGCGGAGAATGAAAATAGGCTACGTGGTCGCGCACCGCCCTATTATCGCCGATTGTGTATCCGCCCCCATGTGAAGGAACAGCAGTCGAAATCTTCGTTCGAACTTCAACGGCTTGAAGAATGGTCTGCGCGTCAAATGAATCAAAGAACGAAGTCGGCCGAAACGGTCGCGACTGGATCACCAACGCCAGGACCGCGCAGAGAGCCACCGTCAAGAACATCACTTCGCGCAGACTAATCTGCCAACGGGCTCGCCGCGGTTGCTTCGGTTCTGGTTGAGTCATCGAGGTCGTAATGGCTCTAGCCCTTTTTCCCTGCCTTCTCCCCCAAACCGATCGCTTCGACATCCCATCCGATCGGAACACTGAATCACATGCTACAGCTTGGAAAAATCCAACGTGGCGAAGTAGTCGTCGATAGTTTCCGCGCGGCGAATCTGCACGACGGAGCCGTCTTCGCGCAATAGGAGCTCGGCGGAGCGGAGTTTACCGTTGTATTGAAAGCCCATTGCGGAGCCGTGGGCGCCGGCATCGTGGATGACGAGCAAGTCGCCGGCGTTAATTTTGGGCAGCTTCCTGTCAATCGCAAACTTGTCATTGTTCTCGCACAGTGAACCAACCACGTCGTAAGTGTGATCTTGGGGTGTGGCCTCTTTTCCCAGTACCGTGATGTGATGGTAGGCGCCGTACATACCCGGTCGCATCAGATTGGACATACAGGCATCGACGCCGATGTACTGCTTGTAGGTACTCTTGTGATGAATCGCTTCCGTGACGAGATAGCCATACGGTCCGGTGATGCAGCGGCCGTTTTCCATACAGATCGTCAGCGGATGCAAATCGGCCGGCACGATGATCTGCTGATAAGCCTGCTGGATCCCACGACCGATAAGGTCGACGTCGACGGCCTTCTGTCCGGGCCGGTAGGGAATGCCGATGCCGCCCCCCAGGTTGACGACTTCAATTCG
>CAZFLF010000598.1:0-4960 GCA_964519825.1 uncultured Pirellulaceae bacterium
CGGCGGCGCCGGCGGCCGGTAACACGCTGCCGAGCTTGCGCGCTTTCGGTGGCAACGATACTTGCGCAGTAACCGGGTAGCCGAACCGTCGGATTCCGGCCGTCTCCCGGACTTGAATCGCGACGCGCCGAGGAGTTTCCTGAGCCTGTAATGTCAATTCGCAATAGCCAACCACCAACCAGATCAGTACCAGTGCACGTGTTTCAGCCATGGATTCACTCCTTGGTTTAGATTCTGGGATTAGCCCATCGTGGCACACTGGGTCTCTCCTTTCCAGCGTAGAAACGGAGGAATCGCCGTGACTGCACGAGTCTGTATTCTCCGGTCCCCTCGCCGCATACTCTTGTCCCCGCGCCACATTCTCCGGTTCCCTCGCCCCGGTACTCCGGGGAGAGGGCTAGGGTGGGCTGATGAAAACGTCACCATTATGCGCAGTCGCCATCCTCCCAGTTTTGTTGCGCGGCGATGACGTCCGCTGCCCCGTTCACGGGGCGTTTCCGCGACAGCGGTATTAGGCCTGCCATTGATGGCAGGTGACACGACGCACAATCCCTGCAATGGAGCCTCGTTCACGAGGCTTCTCGTATGTTGGCTTGAGCCATTATTCGTCGCTTAAAAGCGGGCCAACTGTAAGCCCCGTGAACGGGACTGGAAATTCTGTTCATCTGTAATCCAACCCGGCATCAATGCCGGGCCGAAAAAAAACGCTGGCGCCGCAAAACCCGGTGAACCGGGTTCGTCAGAGGCCATCGAGGCGCAAAAGAAACCCAGCGGCTGACGGTCCACAACTGCGTGATTTGAAAGTACATTTTCATCAGCTCACCCCAACCCTCTCCCCGGAGTACCGGGGCGAGGGGGCCAGACGGAAGAGAGCGGAGAGAGGGGAAAAGAATTATTTGAGGTTTTCATTGAAGCGAATCCGGTTGCCGAACGGATCGATGACTTCCATGCACTTCGCGTCATAGAAGGTCCGTTCGACACCGGGCCGCAAATACCCATACCCCTTGGCGGTGATCTCCCGGTGAAATTCGTCTAGCCCCGTCATCCAGACGAAGATCGTAGAGCCAGGGCAGCAGTCGCCGTGATGCTCGGTCAAGTGCAGGGTGCATCCGGCCCTTGCTACCTGCATATAGACGGGCGAGACGTCGTCAAAGCGGTGCTCCCAGTCAACCTTGAACCCGAGGAAGCCGACATAAAACTCCTTCGCCTTCTCCACGCTGAAGATGCGCAAGAGGGGAATCGTTTGCAGCATCTCGACTGCCATCTGACCTGCCTCCGTCTCAACTTGTCACTCTGAAATTCCAAATCAGGGGCGGATTGTAGTCGCGGTCACGGGGGGTCGCAACGCAAGCCGGGACGGGACGCACTTAGAAATTCAATGGGTTGCGCCGAGGACCTCTGCAGCGTCAACTCCGCCAGGATTTCTCCGAGGACGCTCGTGAACTTGAAGCCGTGACCCGAGAGGCCGGACGCGAAGCAGACGTGCGGATGCTGCGGATGGCGATCGACGATGAAGTGCTCGTCGGAGGACATGGTGTAATAGCACACGACGTGATCGGTTGGCTGTCGAGTTACCGCGGGCATGTTCTGCGCGAGAAATGCCTCGACTCGTTCGCGATCGTGCGATTCAACGGATTTATCGTCGTGCAGAGGATCGTCAATGACGGTCCCGCCACTGTGCTCCGCGACCTTGACTCCGCGATCATCGATCTGCGGAAAACCATAAAAATAACCGGCGGGAACCTCGTAGAAGAAACATGTCCCGCCGCGATCCGGACAATAATGATCCTGCGACGTGCGATACCAGTGCAGGTGCTTGCGCCGCACTTGGAGGTTGATGCCGAGATCGGCAAGTAGCTTACCCGCCCACGCGCCGGCCGTGATAACCAACTTTGCGGAATGGTAAGTCTGCTGATCGGTATGGACTGTGACGCCGTTGGGAGTCGTTGTCCAATTGACAACCGACTCGCCAATTCGCAACTCGGCACCGTGCTGGCGCGCTGCATCCAGATGTGCCAGCACGCACTCTTCAACAAGCAGATAGCCGGCATTGGTTTCAAAGACGACATCGTAACCGTCGGGGATGCGAAAGCCGGGAAATCGCGATCGGGCTTCCGTTGCAGCGATTTGTTCGATGGACAGATTGTGTTGCCGCGCGCTGGCTAGCACGCCGGGGATCACGACTCCGTCGGGCGGACCGACTTCCAATAACCCAACCGGATAATAGAGTTGCTTCTGCTGAATCCTTTCCAGCGCCGTCCACAACTCATACGACCGGCGGAGCAGCGGCACGTAGTCGGGGTGTTCAAAGTAGGCCATGCGGATGATTCGCGTGTGACCGTGGGAGCTCCCCCGATCATGCCCCCCCGGAAAGCGGTCGATTCCCAGCACGCGGCAGCCACGGCGAGCCAGATGAAACAGGGCGGCACTGCCAACTCCGCCCGTGCCCAGCACGATTACGTCATGAGTAGTCATCGATGCAATCCTGACAACAGGTGAAGAATGGCTCACGCAAAGGCGCCAAGTCGCAAAGGAAGGAAGAAGGTTTCTTACGGTTTTCTGTGCGTCTTCGCGTCTTGGCGTGAGTCCTCTTCTCCACTCACGATAGGCTCGGCCGATCGCCACAACGAGTACTGAAATACGTCGCCATTGGGATTAAGGAGTAACCAGAATAGTCCCGCGCCAAGCCACAAGCCGCCGAACATCAGCACCACCTGGTCCCATTGGTCGGTCCATTTCAGGAACCACGGCACCCCTTGGATGATCAAAGCGGCTCCCAGGTTGCCAACCATGTTCATGCAGCCGAACAGCTTGGCAATATGTCGGCCTCCCATGTCGATCGTGATCGCGTAGGCAGACGGTCCGCCGATGGCGCCGAACATCGTGCCCGCGCTAACGACTAAGACGGCCAGCAATGGATCGCGAATCGAGCTGGAGGCAAAGACGAACGCCGCGCACACCAGCATACAACTCGACGCTACGCCCTGACGCGCCCATCGGCGGCTGCCGGTGACGGTCAGCACCCAATCCGAAACAAGGCCGCCAGCCAGCGAGCCAACAACGATTGCGCACAGCGGCAAGCTGTTCAGAAACCCCGACTTCGTCACCGACACCCCACGGGCTTCCTGCAGGTAAGTGGGAAACCACGAGGAAAAAAAGATCTGTCCTCCCGCGCGACAAAACTGCTGACCGCAAATGAACCAGGTTGCAGGGCTGAACAGCAACGCCAGCCACACAGCGCGATCCACCGGCCTGGGCACGAGCGGCGAGATTGTGCTGGACATCTGGACCGGTTGACGAATCACGGACAGTTCCGCGGCATTCACGCGTAGATCATCCTCCGGACGGTCCCGAAATGAACGGCGAAATCCCGCGGCCCAGACGATACCCGTGGTGCCAAAGATCGCGAACGCCCAACGCCAACCGATCTCTTCGACGAGCAAAGCTGCGACGGCGGACGCCGCTGCGCTCCCGAGCGACATCGAACTGGCCAACCAGCCGCTGGCGACCGCCCGCCGATTAAAGGGAAACCATTTGGAAAAGGTATTGGTGCACGCCGGGAACAGTCCAGCCTGGAACAGGCCGTTGGCAAACGACGCTGCAGCCAGCATCCAGCCGCCAAATGACAAGCCCATCCCCAATGTTGCACACGACCAGCCAACCGCGCACAACGGAATGGCTCGACGACTTCCCAAGCGGTCCGCCAACCAGCCGCCAGGAATCTGCGCCAACGCATACGGGACCAGGAACAGGGCCATGATGAGTCCCGTCATTTCCTTGGTCAGTCCCAACTCTGTACGGATCGTGCTTTCTGCGACCCCCAATCCATTGCGGCAGGCGTAAGAAATCGCTGCCGCCAAACACAACCAGAACAAGACGCCATAACGCCGCACGGACGGGCGAGTGGCAGAGTCTTGTTCGAGCGAAGCATTCAGTTCGGAGTGGTTCATACGCGAGTGCGTTACTCACCGAAGCGGGCGATGTCGCGTCCGGTCGTCACAAGTCGTAAGATTCCGCCGTACGGGCCGCCGAGAAATGCTTCACCGTCGGGCGCAAAGACGAAACGCGTGGGGTCTTCTTCGGGCCGGACGACTCGGAGCGCGGATTTGGGTCCGAAGGTATGCAGCGTACCTTGCTGGAACGTGTACCGCACAATCTCCTTGCCGCTCGCCGCTTCCCACACCACGACGTCACTGTTCGATTGATCCGCAGCGGCAAGCAATTCACCGTTCGGCGAAAAGAACGGAAACGCCCGGCCTACCCCCCCCGTGCGCAATCGAGCGGTTGGTTGGAGCGTGGTCGGATTCCATAACAGCACGGTCCCGTCCCGATGGCCGGTCGCCATCGAATTGGCGGCTCGCGGGAGTGCCACCGAATAGAACGGGTCGGGGAGCGGAAGCGACTCACCGCTCAACGATGCATCCGACGACGAACAGGCACGTAACGCGAATCCATCCGCCAGCTGAACGATCCCGATCACGCGTAAACCGTCGGACGAATGGGCGACCGTTAGCGCGGCAGCCAGCGGTGGAGTGACTTGCCGTTTGCTCCCCGTTGCCAGCTCGTAGGTCACGCACCGCTGGCGGCTGACGATCACGATTTCCGGGCGATCCGGCGCGAAGGAAAAAGCGTGACAGCGATCGAACACAAATCGCGGCTGCCCGGTAGCAACGTCCCACACGCGCACTTCGTTCATTTCAACGCCGTCGTCGGTGGTGAACAGTCGGCTGGCGGCCAACAAGGAGCTATCTGGCGAGAAGGCAACTCGAGTCAAATCGCCGTACGTATATATTTGGCGGAGCCGCTTGCGTGACGTGACGTCGAACAATTGCACCACTCCCGATTTGCGCGGGCTGGGGTGCGGTCGAGGCGGGAACTCGCTGTTCGACAGCCCCGAAATCCCGATTGCGATCAGGTGGCCATTGGGCGAAATCGCAACGCAGTGCGCGTCGCGAGATGG
>CAZFLF010000599.1:0-4959 GCA_964519825.1 uncultured Pirellulaceae bacterium
CTGGAGCAACCAGCACACCGCCGACACACCATGACGCGATGGCGAACGCGACGAATGTCAAGCATCCAACAATCGCAAGCAATCGGCTGAATCTTTTCCACGTCATAGATTTGGCCAAATAACGTATTGCGATCTAACCGGGTGTACTCAGACGGCTACATCGCACAATGAACTGAGCTGACTTCGCGGGGGATGCGCCTGTGCGGATTCAAAAGCCCGCCAAGTCTTTCGTCGAGCAGCTTACCAGCTCAGGAATGCCTGCGGCAACTTGATCGGACGGTGCTGAGCGGTACCGAGGCGGCAAGCCATCCGTCACGCGCGGAATCGGGAACCCCTGGCACATGGCCAAGAGCATTGCCGCGGGAGTCGCCTGACGAACGCCTGGCTGCAAACGCAAGGACTGCTATCGCTGAAGACTCTCTGGGCACAGCTTGTTCCACTTCGTCGAACCGCCTGGTGCGGACCCGCATGCCAAGTGGTGTGGGGGCTGGGCGGGGAAACCCGCCCGGCTACCTGATTTAGGCCGGGATTTCTGGAGCTGACGCGCATTCTGGTGGAAGGCGCTCTCTTAACGTGCGGATTGCTGCGAGCCCATAACGCAGCGGGATCAAGCCCACGAGTTCGTAGGCCACCGTTTCCGTGACAAACGTCCCGAAGTACGACCAATCCGAAACAGTCAGGTAGGCAAGGACGGCGGCCGCGCCGATCCCGTGCCAGAGGATGGCCATGACGAGCACGGCCTTGCGCCTGCGAGCCTCTGGCGCAACGGACATCCGCACCGCGACCACGAAGGTGAGCACGGGCCAGCCGAAATAGAGGAACCCACAGTAACCGTAGAGATCGTCGCGCAGCAGGAACGCGTCACCGGGGGCTGCGGGATTGTAGAACGCAATCGCTTCCTGGCCAGGCACAAAACGGTCCCACGCTTCGACCTCGTTGGCGGCGCCGATGTCCCCCCACGTGTCGTCGTCGCCCCACCTCGGCGTGGAAAAGGCCTGAGTGCTGATGTGTCTCTTGTTACCGACCATGTACTCGTATCGCGCCTTCAACCGGAAACCTTCGTGCCTGCGGTTGCCCCAATCGAGAATAATGGTGGGAGTCGGAGGATAGACGGCGATTTTGTAAGCTTGTTGCATGACGAAGTAGGTGCCGATGGCGACTGGGAGCAAGCCGATCAGTGCGCCCGTGGCGAGCCATACCGTCATGAATAGCGGATGAGAACGCACTGGCAATGCTCCCCGTTAACGGTCTCTGGTTACGGTTCCGCGGGCCAACGGATGAGAGCCGGCCGGTTGGATCAGATTCCTTCCGCGTAAACGTCCAACAAGAAGAACAACTGGCAGCCAGACGAATCCCCAAGCGACAGCATTGACCGCGAATAAAACGAAGATCTCGAATGCCTCGCCATACCCCGGTAGAGCCCACATCACCAGGAAACCGGGTAACAGCAGCAAAGCTAGCTCCTCTTTCAGTTGTGGACCAGCGAGAGAGGCAATCCCGTAAACGCACAACGGCGTCGCCATCCCGAGTACGAGTGCGATGACGAATGTCTTCATGCCGTGTCGAACTCCGGCCTGACGTTCGGCGTCAGTGGGCTGAGCGGTTAAGGACAAAGAACATGGAACAACCCAAAACCTCGAATGAAGCGACAGACTCTGACCTACCAAACGACGTAGCTCGGCTCCGCTGCACGCCGTCGTTCGGCACCGCTTGACCCGACCTGGTCGAAGCCGTAACCGAGTACGATGACGCGGGCAGCGTGGATCCGATCAATTATCAATACCAATCTCACCACCGCCACCAGACTTCAGTCGTATCCCGCGACGCAGTACGAGCACTCCCGCAGGAGTGAACATCAAGCCGAGGACAAGCAGGACGATCGGCCCGCCGAAATTCTGGCTGAACTCGGTAATGCGAGCGTTCTCCGGATGGTTGGGCGGATACCAAACGTCACGGCGGCTTTTCAGGCCATGGGACGAGGCGAAGATGACTCCAAAACTACCGCGGCTCGCGACACTGCACGGGTCACCTGCGACCGTAAATTCGAGAATGTCGTAGTCCCACCCCGTGGAGCCGTCATTGCGTACCTCGACAACGACGGCCGTTGCACGGTCCGCTCCCATTCGGAACCAAATCCCATCGATCACGCCAGAAAGCCCCACCGCGAAGGATGCCAAACCGACGATCATGAAAATCGCGCCGAACCATCGGTTGCGTCGCGGCCTGCTCGGATCGGACGAGGCGTCGGTCGCCGACCCTTCGGAAGAGCCGGGGGCGTCCCTGTCGTCTGGCACTTCCTTTACCTTAGCGACGAATAGCCTGCCCGCACGACTGCTACCCAGTGTGGCGAGTTTCCTTGCAGCATTCCTGCGTGCGATCGCACGATTACTCTTGAGTTGTCTGCAGTGCCACCATACATCGAGTGCGCGGAACATTAGATGGTTCCTTCCTGTACTTCAACTGCGGAGCGTGCCCGCCAAGTCTTTCGTCGAGCAGCTTACCAGCACGCGAATGCCTGCGGCAACTTGATCGGACGATGCAGAAATCGTGACACCGTCCCCGTCGCAAACCGCTTTGGTTCCGCTTCGAATCGGCTTAACTCCAGACCCATTACTTTGTCAGCTCAACTTTCAACATCGTTGGCAACGATTCAAGGCCGGCCTTCTTTGAAAAATGCAGTTCGATAGTTGCGGCACCTTCACGAGCGTCTTGCGGAACCCCGACCGGGCCGTGATACAGCATTGCTCAGCATTTATTCAAGAGCGCAAACTCGCTCGTACGATGCTCACCACTATTCGTGCAGTAGTGCAATACGCCTTGTATGCCTTCGCCTTCGGGGAGAGCATGAACTTGGAATGCGCAAAATGACGACGGTCCCACACCCGGAACTCCAATGAATAGCTTCACGTCCGTCTCGTGGCCGATGTGCAATGGTTCCGTGTACCAACGCAGGAACGTAAATGGGCCGTCGCCATTCAACTATCCGGGTGTACTCACACGGATAGATCGTGCGTTGAACTGAGCTGACTTCGCGGGGGATGCGCCACTGCGGATTCATTGCCCGCCAAGTCTTTCGGTGTGCAGCTTACCAGCTCAGGAATGCCCGCGGCAACTTGATCGGACGCTCGGTCCGGGATGTCTCCCTACAACACTCGATACCGGGTCCGTGGCTAAAAGTTTTCCAGACGGGATCTCCCCCCGTTCGTCATCAAACCATTTCCAGTTCGCACGTTCAATCGTTTGTTCTGGGGCGAACGTTGCTCGCGTGGAAACGTCACTTTGGCCCTTAATCAGAGTTCTTTGGATCGGGCACGCTGGATGACTCAGGTGCCGGTCGAGGATCCGTCACCTCTTGCTTCTCTCTGCGCCATGTGCGTACGAGAGTGTCTTCTGAGGGTGCAATTGATTCGGGACGGTCCGGGCGACTTCGGTGGCGAGCAAGTACAAAGAGACCGTTGTCCAACTTTGCTATTGCCCGCAACCGCAACTTCTTGCCATCTTGAGAACCGACTAAAGTTAGATAGACAAGTCCGTTCTGGACAGAAATATCTTCCATTTGATACGGATGCTCACCCATCTTGTTAACGATAATAATCGTACGGCCTTTGACCGCGATCATATCGTCTTTGTAATTTGGGGTGAGCTTGATCTCTCTTCCTTTGTCGTTGAGAGTTTCGAGTTTCTATTTACCTTCGATTTGTTTGAGGAAGGAATTTGTCCTAATGTCTCCCGTGTCATTGTCCTGCACCTGCGCATGTGTCAATTCAATGTAAGCAAAAAGGACGAATACGAAGATCAACAAGCGATTCATGTAAATCCCCCCCCCCCGTGATGAGATAGCCCCAGAACGTATTGCGATCAAATGGGTGACTCTGAAATGTTGACTATCTGGCCGGGCTTAAGCAGGTCCAGCATTGTCGACGAATCGGCGGCATTCTCGGTCTGAGCAGTGACTGAGACCGAAAGTATCGTGACAACAAGGAAGTGCAGCAAGTAGATAGATCTGTTCATTTGAGTGCCTCACTTGTTGGTTGGGCGGCCTGGTTTCCGAAAGCGGACATGCGGCGGCGCTTACCAGCGGCGCGAAGCCAGCTTTCACCGCCGATCGACACAGTTCTTTCTCGGGTTGGGAAGTTGAGATGAGCAAGACCGCTCGGGGAACTCGCATCCGTTCTGAGTAATGCATCTACCCGTCCAGTCAGCCCTACTCTATCGCTGGGACGATACCAGGACAAGATTCGGCGAAAACACCGCGAGGTACTACTAGATCTTTGGGGTTTGTTACCAACTGAGGCATCGTCCGGCGGTGCCCGTCCCTGAGCAGCTCGTAGTCGGCCGCCATGCCCTCAAGTGCCGTGAGAAAGCCCGTGACGATCCAGCACCAGGGCCGAGTACAAAGCCGTCAGGGTGAGATTGCCTACCACAGACGGGGCGACCAGAAGTTTTGGCGGCAGGGATTCCGAAGAACACCGCAGCTGCCGCGCAGCGCCTCACCGGCATCGCCAGTGCGACGGCTGCCGTGGCCAGCAGTGTCGTACCGATCGTCAGGCTCAGAAATCTGAACCATACCGCGACGCTGTTCGCCCAACGAATTACCTAGCGTGAAAGCCGAAACGACGAAGTTGCCGTAGCGAGACTCGTCTGAGAATTGCTGCTTGGTTGTTGACTGCCGCTCTTGAGCCTATTCCGAACTTCGCGCACGATTTCATCGATTTGAAACAGTTGCAAGAGGTGCGGACCCTTTGCCAGCTTTTCCCTCCATCCCATCAGAATTCTTTGTTTGCCGGATTCCTTTGGCTCGAAATTGAATTCCGCAATCATCTGCTGGATGGTCACTTCCCAGTCTTTCAGCTTCATTGACGGTTCCTTGGTGTTTGCCTTGTTGGTCGCGCACAATGCATCAGCACAATGCACGCGGGTCTCCATTCATCTGTTCGACCAGACAGAGTTCTGGACTGC
>CAZFLF010000600.1:0-4951 GCA_964519825.1 uncultured Pirellulaceae bacterium
CCTGTCGGTGAGAATGCACGTCCGCCGCTACACGAGATTGACCAACGCTCACAGCAAGACAACTCGGCACCATGCGGCCATGACCAGCTTGTTCGCCGCATGGTACAACTTCTGTCGCCGGCATGAATCGCTTCGCAAGAACACGCCAGCGATGGCCAGTGGGTTAGCCGACCATGTATGGTCGCTCAAGGAACTTTTGCAAGCGGCGAAGTAACTTTCGTTGCTGCCCCGCGACGATTCGGATAGTAATTGTGGACCGGAGTCATTTGTAGGTTTTCGGATTGAATTGGCACGCCGATGAGCATCCCACGCCCGACAGACGAAGAACTCCGCGCGATGAGTGGCAACGAGCGGCTTGCCGCGTGTGGAGTCATTGACAAATGGGACGACGCAGCACGAAGAAGAAGTCGGGCAGAGATGATAGCGGTACTTCGGAGCGTTGCGATGACAGAGCATGAGGCTGCCCACATCGCAGACGCGGTTTTGAAATATCCAAAGGTATATGGCTTCTAGCGTTAATAAATGTCTTACCATGCGATTCAGCAAACGCCGGTGGCCGTCGTGGCTGCATCGTTGCCATTCCAGAGCAATCCTACCCGCAACGCCAAGATGATCAGTTCGCGGCCCCCCATCTAGCCTTGAGGTCTTGGAAAAACTCGCAACCAGGAGGTTGGATTCAGTAGGACCAAATGGCGAATAAACCAGCGATGTCCATCGGGAAAATCCGACTCTTGAAAACACCGGGAAAATTCAGTGTGGTGCGCCTAGTGGGCCAGTGCCAAAGACTGCGCACACGGATCGAGTCACACGGATGGAATTCAATGCCGCAAGTTCGCCTGCCCGATTGCCAGGGGCGTTAGAATGGCGGGCATGGCCGGCGAAGACGATAAAAAGCGACGATGGTTTTACTTCTCAATTAAAGACCTGTTGGCAGTGACATTCATCGTTGCCGTGGCGAGCGCCTTTATCGAGTCTCTGGAGCGAATTTGGCCTACTGGTGATCGGTGGCTCCATTTGTTTTCCTATGTGGTTGTATTTGGGGCGGCATTCGGAGTGATGTCACGTCAATTTCGTGGCGGCTTAATCGGAATGATAATCGGAACATGTATTGCGATTGGCGGATGGTTCTGCGTGCACGTTTATCCAAGGTTGTAGAATTCCGATGGATTAGACTGGCTCGCTACCAACAAAAAACAGGACCGCCATTACTGACGGTCCCGGTTGGTTCTAATCGTGTGGCCTACTTTGGCGGAAAGCCCTTTGCCGCGATTGCCATCATTTCGCGAGCGATAATCAGCATGAACAAAACCGAGTCACGCCGGCACGGCCTGGCATGCGCACCACGCGAACCAATCCGACTGGCCTTCACGACTCGCCAGGTTTGATCGTGACTTAGCCGGCCATTGTCGCTGAGTGTCCAGGCGCACAAGCGCGGGTCAGGGAACTTTGCCGGACGGTCTTGGTACTCTTCTGTGCCCGGAACCCTACGCCGTCGCGTCGGCCAAAGGCCGGCAGCGCGGCAGAGTGTTCGCATGATTTGCTCTAGTGCCCCACGTGCCGCAACGGCTGCGTACCGACATTCGCCCATCAGGGCGAATTGCTCGGCCTCGCGGAGCAACTGGGCAATGTTTGGCGGGTCTTCGTCTGGCTCGCCGGAACTGATTAGGAAAAACTTGCGTTTCACGTGTCTAACTCCATGAAAAAAAGCCTTGCGTACCGATGGGTGTTAGACGGCCGGCCCGAAAGCTGACCTCCCACGGCACGCAAGGCATTCGCCATAGCCGGACGTCTAACACCGGGTAGTTTTACCGGTCAGTCGGCCCGTTTTACCGTGAATTCAACGGTAACAACTTGTCCAGTCGTTCCTATACGACTCATAGGTCCCATACGTCCATCGAGTGCGCGAGCTACGTCACGGCGGAGACGGCTACGGGAGTAATTGGCTACGGAAACCTTGCTCGCGGGATTGCGGGCGGCTATCTATAATCCGATTAGCCTGCCAGTGATCCCACCTTCGAAGGTTCTGACATGAGCATAATGCCCCGGTTCGTTGGACTGTTCCCTTTTTTCGCATTCTGTGCGGGAATGCTGCTCGCGGGTCATTGCGCCGCGGCGGAGCGGAAAGTCGACTTCAACCGGGACGTCCGCCCTATCCTGTCGGACAAGTGTTTCGCTTGCCACGGACCGGACGAGAAGAAACGCGAAGCGGGCCTGCGACTGGACACGCAAGGCGGGATCGTGGCCAAGCTGGAATCTGGCGCCTCCGCGGTCGTCCCAGGTAAGTCAATCGAAAGCTCGTTGGTCGCCCGGATCAACAATACCGACCCGAACGAAGTTATGCCGCCGCCGGCAACCGGAAAGAAGTTGACCGCCGAACAGATTGAGTTGTTGCGGCGCTGGGTCGATCAAGGCGCCCCTTTCCGCGGCCACTGGTCATTCGTGCCTCCCACGCGGCCGGAATTGCCAACAGTCAATAATCCGAGTTGGGCCACCGACACGATTGATTTGCTGGTGCTCGCGCGTCTGGAGCTGGAAGGGCTGCAACCTTCGCCGGCAGCCGACAAAATCACTCTTTCCCGACGGGCGACCTTGGACTTGACCGGGTTGCCGCCAACACCGGCGGAGGTCGACGCGTTTCTCGCCGACGAGTCGCCGGACGCCTATGAAAAGCTTCTGGATCGATTGCTCAAGTCGCCGCGATTTGGCGAACACATGGCCCGCTTCTGGCTCGACGTCGTGCGCTACGGCGACACGCACGGTCTGCACTTCGACAACGAGCGGGCGATGTGGAAATATCGTGAGTGGGTCATTCGCGCGTTCAACGAGAATCTGCCATTCGACCAATTCGCGGTCGAGCAAGTCGCAGGGGACTTGTTGCCGAACACCACGATCGACCAGCGGATCGCGACGGGTTTTTGCCGCTGCAACGTCACGACCAGTGAAGGGGGCTCGATCGACGACGAAGTCCTGGTCCGCTACGCCGTCGATCGTACTGAATCGATCGGCACGGTTTTCTTGGGATTGACGCTTGGTTGCGCCGTCTGCCACGACCACAAATTCGATCCGATCGCGCAGAAGGAGTTCTATCAACTTTATGCATTCTTCAATGCCGCGGCCGATGCGGCTATGGATGGAAACCAACTCGCTCCGCCGCCGATCTTGAAGGTACCGGCGCCGGAACAGACTGCTCAGCTCGCGATCTTCGACGAAAAACTGGCCGCTGCCCGAAAGCGGATTACCGACGAGTTGGTGAAGATTGAATATACGGAGCCCCCAGCCGCCGTCGGCGCGGTGAGCACTGAGCCGAAAGAGTACGTCTGGATCGATGACGCCACCCCGGCGACTGCCAAGCTGCAAGGCGACACCCCGTGGGAATTCGTCACAAAACCCGATCACCCCGTGTTCAGCGGTGAGAAGGCTTCGCGGCGGCAGTCACAAGGACTCAGTCAGCATTTTTTTGACGGCGCGTCGCCAGGACTCAAGATTGGTGAAGGGGACAAGCTGTTTGCGTATGTCTATCTCGATCCGAAGAATCCTCCCAAAGAGATCATGCTGCAGTTCAACGACGGTTCGTGGGAGCATCGAGCGTATTGGGGGGACGATGTGATTCCCTGGGGCAACACGGGGTCGCCCAGCCGACTCGGAATCGGTCCGCTTCCTAAAACCGGCGACTGGGTGCGACTGGAAGTTGAAGCAACCAAGGTCGGTTTGCCTCCGGGCGCGACGCTGAATGGTTGGGCGTTCACTCAACACGATGGGACGTGCTATTGGGACAAGGCGGGCGTCGTGACGCGCACTCCACAAGACGGGACATCGTTTGAATCGCTCGTGGCTTGGGAAGCCTATGACAAAACGCTAACCAAATCGTCGGTGCCACAGCCAGTGAGGGATGCGATCAAAGTCGAATCGGACAAGCGGAGTGACGATCAAAAGAAGCAAATCCGCGACTATTTTCTCGAGTATATCTATGCCAAGACCAAACCGACGTTTGATCCTCTCCATCAAGAAGCCGACTCGCTGGCCAAACAACGGAGCGATCTCGATGCGGCAATTCCGGTCACGCTTGTCATGGCCGACCTGCCGACTCCGCGCGACACGCACATCCTGATTCGCGGAGCGTACGACAAGAAAGGGGACAAGGTTACCGCCGGAGTGCCCGCTGTATTTCCGCCGGTTCCGGAAGGCTTGCCCATGAATCGGTTGGGACTCGCGAAATGGCTGGTCACCCCGAGCCATCCTCTCACCGCACGGGTCACCGTCAATCGTTTTTGGCAGCAGTTGTTCGGCCGAGGAATCGTCAAGACCGCTGAGGATTTTGGTTCGCAAGGCGAAGTTCCGACGCACCCGGAATTGCTCGATTGGCTGGCCGTTGAGTTCCAATCCGACGACTGGAACGTGAAGCGGTTGCTGAAACGGATCCTGCTGTCGAATACATACCGTCAAGCGTCGCGCGTTTCGGCCGAGATGGCGCAGCGCGATCCGGAGAACACACTGTTGGCCCGCGGGCCCCGCTTCCGCATGGATGCCGAAACGGTCCGCGACTCGGGATTGTTTGTCAGCGGTTTGCTGATGGAGCAGATTGGCGGACCCAGTGTGAAGCCTTTTCAACCGGCGGGTATTTGGGAAGCGGTCGGCTTTGTCGGCAGCAACACGCGCGAATACAAAGCCGACAGTGGGAAATCGCTGTATCGCCGAAGTATGTATACGTTTTGGAAGCGGACCGCCCCACCCCCGTCGCTGATGGCTTTTGATGCGCCGTCTCGTGAAACCTGCACCGCTCGGCGGGCGAGAACGAATACACCGCTGCAGGCGCTGGCCCTGATGAATGACGAACCGTACGTCGAAGCGGCTCGCTGCCTGGCCGAACGGTTATTGACGGACGGAGGCACTTTACCGGCCGACCGGCTCGCCTACGCGTTTCGCCTGACGACCGGCCGGCGGCCCGTGACCG
>CAZFLF010000601.1:0-4930 GCA_964519825.1 uncultured Pirellulaceae bacterium
TTACCAATGGGACACATCTTTCCATTGGTCGGTCTAAAATGTCCTTGTCGTCAGTTCTCAATACGGCACGCACGGCCCTTTCGGCAGCCGAAATGGCGATAGGTGTCACTGCCCATAACTTGGCGAATGTTCAGACCGACGGGTTCAAGGCGTCTCGAACGGTTTTCACGGCTGGCGCTCCCGTGACCTATAGCCTTGGAGCGGCACCCAACGGACGTTCCGGCGGCACCAACCCGAGCCAGACCGGGACGGGTGTTCAGCTGGCCGCCATCACGACCGATTTCCGCCAGAGCTCGCTTGTGCTTAGCTCCGACCCGTTGGATATGGCAATTGAAGGCGACGCATTTTTCATTTTGCAGGGATCGGGCGGAGAACAGCTATTCACCCGCAACGGAGATTTCCACGTCAACGCCGATAATGAAATCGTCTCCACTACGGGAAATCGTGTGCTGGGATACTCGGTAAATGCGAATTTCCAGCTGGATCGGACCCAGCTCGCCCCCTTGAAGCTCCCCGCGGGCAGCGCGACCCCGGACGCGAGTTTGGTCGGGATCAGCGCCGACCAGGATGGGCGGCTGCGCGGGCGATTCACAGACGGGGTGACGCGCGATCTGGGACAAGTCGCTCTAGCGCGGTTCGCCAATCCGGCAGGACTCGAAGGACGCTCGCAAAATACGTTCGCGACAGGAAGCAACTCGGGCCTGCCGGTCGTCGCGGACCCGAGCGAAGCGCGGATCCAAGCCGGCGCCCGAGAATTATCCAACGCTTCGAGCGACCAGGGGCTGATTGATCTGTCGCTGACCTCCATGATGTTTCGCACCAATCTGCAGGTCTTTCACGCGGCCGACAGTCTGTTCGATGAACTGCTCAACCTGCGTCGAAAGTAACCGAGAGAACGGCAGGAGCACGTTGTTCGCGCGACAAGGTTCTTGCCCACGCCGGTGAATCGCCTCGGCACGCACCCGCGAAAGCCGCTCACTGAGCCCAACTAAGGATTCCAAATCCGCGCGCTCGGCTTTGGTCCACAAGCCCTCGTTGTTGCGATCCATTAGTTAGGAACCGTGTACGGAATTCATCGATAGACGATGCAATAGCCAGACTGTCTAGACTGTCTGATGGCGCAGGCGACTCGTTCTATCGTCTCGGCGTGAAGTCAGTAGAATCGAGCCAACCCTACGCTCAGCAATCGCCATTGCCGAAGCAAACCGGGTCAACATCAGCCTTGAACGGAGAAATCCATGAGACAGGTCCTGACAATTATCTTGACCGTTGCCGCACTCACTGCCGCTTCCCGCTGGGCAGTTTGCGACGAGCAGCCGGGTGTGCAGCAATCGGCTCGCCTCGACACACAATTCCGCGTCCAGTTGGGCTACCTGTTGTATCTGCCTAAGAATTACGACAAGCAGCAACCCACGCCACTGTTGCTCTTCCTGCACGGTGCGGGAGAGCGAGGGGATAATCTGGAACTCGTCAAGATTCACGGCCCGCCGAAACTCATCGCCGCTGGCAAAGACTTCCCGTTCATCGTGGTCTCACCGCAATGCCCCAAAGACCGATGGTGGCAGCCGGTCGAACTCGCGGCGCTATTGGACGACATTGAACACAAATACAAGGTCGACCAAGATCGCATTTACGTGACCGGCCTCAGCATGGGCGGCTTCGGCACCTGGGGGCTCGCGGGGTATGCTCCGCAGCGACTGGCAGCCATTGCGCCGATTTGCGGAGGAGGAGAAGCCTACTGGACGAAGCAATTCGCACATCTGCCGGTGTGGGCCTTTCATGGAGCGAAAGACACCGGCGTGCCTCTGGAGCGATCCCAGGTCATGGTCGATGCACTTAAGAAAAATGGCGGAAATCCAAAATTCACGGTCTATCCCGACGCCGGTCACGATTCATGGACCGAGACGTACAACAACCCCGAGTTTTATCAATGGCTACTGGAGCAGAAGCGGACTGACAAAAAGTAGGGTTACGACCAGCCACTGGCGGTCAGCGATTGCAGCACTGCGGGCTCCCTGTCGTCCAATGCGGTTTGGCGGCATCTTTGGGGAAGCCCATGCTTGCGGCACTGCGACCATCGCCTGTGTCAATCCTCTAAGTAAATCACCTGTTGAGAATCGCAGCCGTCCATGCTCGAATAAGCCTTCAAAATCCAGGAAGGACCCCCTATGAAGAGCCATGGGAATAATGCGAGGAATGAGAGTCCTAGGAAACATCCTTCCCATACATCGCATTCCTCTCAGGAACCTGAGCGCGTGCTGCCGCCGCGCGGGGACTACCACACGCTGCTCTCCTTCCAGAAAGCGGAGATCGTCTATGACATCACCTTTCGGTTTGCCCACAAGTTCCTCGACAAAAAAGACCGTACTATCGACCAGATGGTCCAGTCCGCGCGATCGGGGAAAAAGAACATCTTGGAGGGGAGCAAAGCGGCGCTGACGTCCAAGGAAACTGAGATCAAGCTCACCAACGTTGCCCGAGCTAGCCTGGAAGAGTTGCTCGACGATTACCGCGACTACCTTCGCACCCGCGATCTTGCGATCTGGGACAAGGACTCCAAGGAAGCGCAATACGTTCGCAATCTGGGCCGCAAGACGCCCCAGACCTATGAGGACTATCGCGAGTTTGTGGAGACCCGCCCGCCCGAAGTCGTAGCCAACATCGCGCTGTGCCTCATCTACCAGACCAATTACCTGATTGACCAGCAGCTCCGTCGTTTAGAGAAAGACTTCGTCGAACAAGGTGGCCTACGGGAGCGGATGACCCGCGCGCGGTTGCAGTATCGGAACAAGGTCCACGCTTCCAATTCGCCGCATGATCCCCCTATTTCACCGGCGCAGAGACCCGCAGGCCAGCCATGAGCCAGTGCTTGCCGCATTCGCATCATCGACACGATCCTAAGCCAGTAATCAGGAGCCATTTGTCATGCAGCGATTCTTCGCGACACTCGTGTGGTTATCGTTCGCGGTACTCCCCTTTGTTAGCCAGGCGGCCGACGACAAACCGAAGACGGATGACCGCCTGAAAGGTCTGCTGAAGCAGTTTCCCGACGCCGATGGCAACAAGGACGGCGTGCTGACTCGCGAGGAAGCTCAGGCATATCGCCAAAAGGTCGAATCGGAGCGCGACAAGAAAAAGGTCAGTCCAAGGAAGGGCCAGGCGGAGGATCTACCCAAGCCAACTCACGCCGATGTGAAGTATGGGTCTGCCGAGCGAAACGTGCTGGACTTTTATCAGGCGCAGTCGGACAAGCCGACGCCACTGATCATTAACATTCATGGCGGCGGTTTCGTTGCGGGGGACAAGCGAGCCAGCATCAATGCAATGTCGCTGAAGTTTACGCTCGATGCAGGAATCAGCTTCGCGTCGATTAATTACCGTTTCGTGGACGGCAAAGAGACGATTCTTCCGGCTCCGCAACAGGACGGCGCTCGTGCGGTACAGTTTCTGCGAAGCAAAGCGAAGGAATGGAACATCGATCCGAAACGTGTCGCGTGCATGGGGGGTTCCGCCGGTGCTGGAATTTCCATGTGGATCGGCTTCCATGATGACTTGGCCGATCCGAAAAGCGACGATCCGATCCAGCGCGAATCGACTCGCATCCAAGCCGTAGGCACTTTCGGTGGACAGGGCACCTATGACCCCATCCAGATCAAGGAGTTGATCGGCGGCCGAGCTTGGGAACACCCTTCCATCTTTAAAGTCTACGGCGTAACAACCGGCGACGAGGCTTTGCACCCGACCCCAGAACGACAGAAGCTTTACGACGAAACGTCGGCCGTCACTCACCTGACCAAGGATGATCCGCCACTGTACATGGTCTATAACGAAGCCGATGGTCCGCTCCCTGCCGACGCGCGCCCCGGCCAAGGCATTCACCATCCAAACTTCGGCAAGCAGCTCAAAAAGAAGATGGACCAGCTAGACATTGAAAATGTCTACGTCTACGTCCCAGACGCCAGAGGCCGCAACGTCGCCGGCGAAATGCTTGAGTTTTTTCAAAAGAAGTTCGCCACAGCACGGTGAGTCCGCCTTTGCGTTGAGCCTCCGGTCGCTCGCAACGATCACATCCACGAATCCTTTCTGCCAGTCCCACAACCACGAAACTTGGTGAGATTCTCAGCCTGCGCGAAGTTTGGGCACTCCGCATTTACGCTGCCCCTAGTTGGACAGCTCAATCGGATGCGAGTCCGATGTGTAGTTTCCGTCGCGGCGCCCATATTCGCCGAGTTAGCAGCCCAAAAACTCAATTGCTCCATTCCTGCAGGATCGCGTCGAGAGCGAGGTCGAACACGTCTGACGCATGGCGGCCATCGATGAGGATACCGTCGTCGGCTTGAGCGATTCGCCCGACTTCGCCGAAGCCGCCGATCAGCAGGTGCTGACCGGTTCCACCAACGAGCATGTCGTCGCCCTCGCCGCCTAACAGGACGTCGTTACGCGAGCCGGTCGACCCGCTTATTTTGCCGCTGCTGTGCCACAACGAGTCGCGTCGAGGAAACTCGCTGAGGAATTCGCACTGACTGCGCACAGCTGGTAAGACAAAGACATAGTTCAACCCGCGGGGTCGTACGGCAAGTCCTGTTCTCGTTGGAGGCGAGCGTTCCACTTCTGTGGGTGGGCCAGCCAATAGTGGATCCGGGCCTTCTTCTGCGTCATCGTTGTGCGTGAGTCTGTACTGATCGTTGGACGTCAGACGACGGCGTACTACGCCGGGGGCGAGAGCCGCGTACATCACCGACCCAGGGTCGGGGCTGTGGCCCAACCCCAAACGGTGTCCCAATTCGTGGGTTACAATGGTCTGGAAATCGTACTGACCGCTTCCGATCGCTCCGGCATCTCCGCCGACATACCAGTTCCAGCCGTCGATCAATGTGATCCCGCCGTCGACAGTGGCGCATCCCAGCACGCCGTCGGTGGCTGCGCCACA
>CAZFLF010000602.1:0-4918 GCA_964519825.1 uncultured Pirellulaceae bacterium
TGGATTAGATTCGCTTATTGGAAATTCTTCTCTAATCCCGCCCAGGATCGTCTGGTTTATCGCCTGATCGATCGCGGCGAAGTGACCTCGATCACGGAAATTGGCGTCGGCAACGGTCGGCGCGCTGAGCGAATGGTCGCATTGGCTCTGCGGCATCACCGGCCGGAAAAAGTCCGCTACGCAGGGTTGGACCTGTTTGAAGCCCGCGCCCCGAATTCACCGGGTTTGTCGATTAAGGAGGCCTATCGCCAACTGAATCCGACAGGCATCCAGGTGCGGCTCATTCCAGGGGACTTGCTGGCAGGACTCGTTCGCTCGGCAAACACGCTTGCCAAGACGGATTTAGTGGTGATTAGCGCCGAGATCGATCAAGCGGCGCTCGAACCAGCGTGGTTCTATTTTCCGCGAATGTTGCACGAGCATTCGGTTGTATTGCTTGAGCAAGGAAATGTGCGTCCGGCGTTTCAGCCACTCAGCTACAGCCAGGTCGTCGAGCTAGCAAAGAAAGCGGCCAGCGCTGTCCGCCGAGCCGGATAGCGCAGTTGACCTTGCTGAGGCCACCGACTTTCGGCAAACTCCGCTCTCTTCTTGGATTGCCAGAGTCAGATCTCTTGTCAATGAATTCGCGTCGTCGCCACCCGGCTCCCGTCCTGTCGTACCATCGCGTCCCGAGAATCAGGCAGCGGCGGGCGCTTTTGGTCCGTTACGTGCCCTCATGCTTGGATTGTCATTCTTAGGTCGGTGCGGACTTGCGTTCTGCGTGTTGATCGCCGTTCCCGGCTGTGCTCACTGGAGCGGGCTGGCCGGTGCCCCGGGCGCGATTGCGATTGCCGATGCCGTGCCCAATCCATTGCCGGTTGTCGCCATGGATCAGGAGTTCCTGTGGAATCAAATCGTCGACACCGTGGACGACTACTTCAAGATCGAGCGTGAAGTGCGCATGCGCTTTGATGGTGGAGTCGTGACCGATGGGCTCATTACGACATTTCCAACCACCGGAGCCACCTGCTTGGAACCGTGGCGGCATGATTCGACCCCAGGATTTGAAAAACTGCATGCGACGCTGCAGTCGATTCGGCGTGTTGCAAGGGTGCGCGTGTCCCCTTCGGTCGGCGGTTATGACGTGGAGATTTCGGTGTACAAGGAATTGGAAGACGTCGCCCAACCCGAACACGCGACGGTCGGAGCCGCCACGCTGCGGCACGACGGATCGCTTGTGCGCAACGAACCGAAGACCGTGTCCGGGCCTCTGACGCTGGGTTGGAGTGCTCAAGGAAGGGACATGTCGCTGGAACAGCGCATGTTGGCCGAGCTGCGTGGTCGACTAAACGACCCGTCCGCGTTCCAACGTCTCCCAGGGCTCGCCCCCTGACCTACTTGTTCGGGCCTGATATTCCTACCCGCAAATCTTCCTGCCAGTTTGTAACCAGGAGTCATGGGCAGGAAGATTCGCGGGCAGGAAAATGCTATCACTCCCGGATTCTGGTCGCGACCGCGCCGCGCTAGAATGGTCACCATGAAAATCACCCAAGTCGCCTGTCAAGTGTTGCGGATCCCGAACGTGCAGGCCAAGACCGCCAGCAGCCAGGATTCCGTTTTAGTTCGCGTCCGTACCGATACCGGCTTGGAGGGTATCGGCGAAGCGGATTCTTCGCCAGAAATCGTCAAAGCCTGCATCGATGCCCCATTCAGCCATAACATCGCCTGCGGACTGCGACTGTTGCTCGTGGGAGAAAACCCATTGGAGACGGAACGGCTGTGGCAGAAAATGTACCGCCGCACCATGTACACGGGCCGCGGGTCGGTGATGATCACCGCGATGTCCGCGGTGGACATGGCGTTGTGGGATCTCAAGGGGAAGCATTTCGGTGAGCCGATTCATCGGCTGCTTGGAGGGAAGCAGCACGATCGTATCCTGGCTTATGCTTCGATTCTGTTCGGTCGTGACGGCGCCGAAACAGCCGAGATCGGTCGGCGCTGGCGCGGGGCGGGATACCGCGCGGTGAAATTCGGTTGGGAGCCGATGGGACAATCCGAGCGGCTCGACATCGAACTCGTTGCGGGGGCTCGGCGCGGCATCGGCACGGACGCGACGTTGCTGATCGACGCCGGCTGCGTGTGGGATGCACGCACGGCATTGCAGCGGGCCGTGGCGTTCGCCGACCATAACATTGGTTGGCTGGAAGAGCCGCTGTCCCCCGACGACTACGACGGCTACCGCTGGCTGCGTGATCGGTCGCCAGTTCCCATTGCCGCTGGTGAAGAGGAGTGTGGTCGGCAAGCCTTCGCGCCGCTGATCGATCGTCGTGCTTTGGATGTCTACCAAGTCGACCTGTCGCGCAACGGCTTTACCGATTCCATTTACGTGCGGCAGCGAGTCGAGGAAATCGGCGCCCGGGTTTGCAACCATTGTTACACCAGTCCCGTGACGGTTGCCGCCAGCTTGCACTGGCTCTGTACCAGCCGCGACGCGTTTCTATTCGAGGACTGCGTGGAAGACTCGCCATTGCGACACGAATTGACGCACGAGAAGGTGCAAGCCGAGGACGGCTACATCACCGTTCCGGATCGTCCGGGCCTCGGCGTAACGCTCGACGAAGACTTTGTCCAACGTCATCTGATTTCCGAATCGGTGTGAGCGCTGTGGAGTGCGGGGGCTTGACACCGCTTTGGATCGCGCGACGTTAGAGGCCTGTTTCAACGAAAGCGGTGTCAAGCCCCCGCACTCCAACGCGCTCGCCTGCGGCTTGCGGTTAAACGAGTCCGCCGCCGACCCCTCAGCGATTCGGTCTGGCCGGAAGTTGCCGCGGCTGAACAGCCGGGAAGACGCGGGCCACCAAATCGACCACGTGCTGGTGGCACGTGAAAAACAGAATCTGCGCATGGTTGGCGGCGTCGCGCAATGCCTCCAACGTCGCCAGTGCGCGTTCGGCGTCGAAGTTGACGAGCACATCGTCCATCACGATTGGCAGCGGTTCGGTCTGCTGGCAATAGTGCAAGACATAGCCCAATCGAATCGCGAGGTACAGTTGCTCGCGCGTGCCGGTGCTCAGTTGTTCTGGTAAACGTTCGGCGCCATCATCGCGGCGTACGTAAAGTGCCGCACGATCAGTCGAGGGGCGTTCGATCTCCACATAGCGGCCGTGAGTCATCGTGGCAAGCAGCCGCGAAATGCCGCGGATCAACTCCGGTTGGTTCTCGCGCTCGAAGCGTTTAATCGCCGCCTGCAGCAGATGTTTGGCGAAAACAAGTGGCACGTACCGGTGGACTTCGGATGCTAATTGGGCCTGCCGTTGAGCCAACTGTTCCTGCAGCAGTGCCGCCGCGTTGCCTCCGTCGAGTTCTTCAAAAACGCAATGCAAGCTACCGGCCTTCTCGCGCGCCTCCTCGGCTGCCGTTTGCCGGTGATTTAACGCAGTGGCCAGATCAGCGAGTTCTCCCTGCAGCATGCCGGAATCGGTCGTGCTTAGTTCGGCGTAAAACGCCTCTTCGGCCTCGTGACCGCGTGCCACCGCGAGTTGGCCAGACAACTCCTGAATTTGGACGTCGAGTTCGATGGCGCGCCGCGTGCGCGCGGCGACGGCCAGAAACTCGTCATCGGTTGATGCGGTCGCCCGGGACAATAGCTGCTCGCGTTTCGCTTGCCAGTCGGCGAGTTCCGCTTGCTTCTCCCGTTCGCTGTTGCGGTTGGCCGTGAGACGAGCTTCCAGGTTCGCGCGGCGTTCTTGTAATTGCGTGGCTTCGGTAAGCCGCTGATGCAACGCCATCGCACTGATTTCCGGACGCTCAGTGTCCGCCGCGTCGCCAAGTTGCTGGCAGATGCGTTGCACGCGCGGATCGAATTCGGCGACGCGTTCTTCCATTTGGGCGATGCGCCGCTCCAAATCGGACAGATTGGCTAGTTTCTCGCGCGCTGCGGCGAGTTGCCCCAGCACGTCTCGCGCGAGCGTCGCGTTCCAGTCGATCGGCAGACCGATGTGTTGCAACACTTGCTGCCATTCAGCCAGCCACTGGCCATCTGATTCGCACAACGATTGCAACTCGCTGTCGATGTCCTGCAACTGCTTTTGCAGACGTTTTTCGTCCCGTTCCAGCCGTTTCCGCTGTTGGGCGTCATTCTCGGCGCTCTTGGCTTGTTGCTTGGCAGCGGCGAGCAGCGTCTTCACGTCGTCTTCGTGCGCGTGCATCACGCCGCGCAGCCGCGATTCGAACACAGCGACTCGTTCGCGATACGAATTCAGCTCGACCTGCCGCTGAACGAGCGCGTCATGCGTTTTCACAAACGTCGCGAAGGCATCGAGCCACGTCAGCATGAGGTCCGGTGCCAGCGGCGCGAAACCACACGGCCGCCATAGCTCGATCCAACGACTCTCAAGGTCTGCTTGCTCCTGTTCAAGCTGCTGGCACTCCGCACGGCGGCGATTCACCGCGGTCTCCAGATCCGAAATGTGCCGGCCCAACTGTTCGCGTCGCGCGACCTCGTCAGCGTGTTCATAGATTCGATCCGCCGTGTCATCGGTAGTTTGGACAGCTTGCTCGTAGCGGTCGGGATGAGGTACCGGGACGTCGTTGGCTTGATGATCGATATGCCTGGCTCGCAAGCCGCGCCACATTTCGTCGCGAGTGGTGCGCTGGTGCTGCAGATCATCGAGGCTAGGTACGGACTGTTGTTGGCGTGCCAGGTTGGACAATTCGTGATGAACGTGCTCGCGCTTGCCTTCGTCCTCGATCGTCGCCTGGCGTGCGGCAGCGAGCCGCTGCTGGATGTCGCGCAGCTCGGTCTCGAAGCGACTGGCAAGTTCCCGCGGCGGCACCGGCAGGCGCTGGACCGTGTCGGCGTCCGGTAGCGCGCCCACTGGTAGCGGCGGCGACAGCCGTGCCCGCTGCGAATCCAACAGGTGGAGCAACTTCCCCCGCT
>CAZFLF010000603.1:0-4917 GCA_964519825.1 uncultured Pirellulaceae bacterium
GGAGACCCGCGCCGAACAGGATGACCCGTCGCTGGCCCGTAGTCACCTGAACCGCAATGGACTGAAAGCCGGCGCTGAGGCGCCAGACTTTCAGTTGCCGCGTATCGACGGAGGCGAATTATCGCTGACGGACTTCCGAGGCGAACAAGTGCTGCTGGTGTTCTCTGATCCCGACTGCGGCCCCTGCGATGAACTGGCGCCGCGGTTACAGGAGATACACATCCAGCGGCCGGACCTGCAGGTGCTTATGGTAAGCCGCCGCGATGCCGAGGCGAATCGCGCCAAGGCGGCCGCGCTAGGGCTGACTTTTCCCATTGTGCTCCAGCGGCAGTGGGAAATCTCCCTGCAGTACGCGAAGTTCGCCACGCCCATCGGTTATTTCGTCGACGAGCAAGGAATCCTCGCCAGCGACGTCGCCGTGGGAGTCGAACCGATCCTGGCCCTCGCCAGTGTAGTCCGCTCACTCCGTGAGCGGACACTCCTGCACACGGAGTGTGCAGGCACCTGATAGTCTCAACCCGTTTCCTCGCTAACGAAAGGTCTCAGTCATGGAACGCTTTTACGATGAATTCTCCAAGTCCTTGGCAGCCTCCGTGCCGCGCCGCGAATCGCTGCGGCGGATGGGAGCAGTCTTTGCCGGCGCTGTGTTCAGCCAGTTGGGGCTGGGGACCGCCTGGGGCGCCAAGCAGGATCCCTGCAAAGCCTTTTGCAATCGGTGTTCCAACAAGACGCAGCAGAATCACTGTCTTGCGGCCTGCCGGGCGTGCAACGGCAACACGGGCCGCCTGGGGGGATCCTGCGGAAAATATGTCTGCTGCCAGGCCGCGTCTTGCAACGGGGTGTGCAGCGATTTGAGGTCCGACCCGAACTGCGGAGCCTGCGGCATCGACTGCGGGGACATCGGCGAGACCTGTTGCGGTAATTACTGCGCCGATCTGGCCAACGACTTCGACAACTGCGGACGCTGCGGCACCCTGTGTGACGCACCTGGTCCGTACGAGTATGGCGCTTGCGTTGAGGGAGCGTGCGTCTACGAGTGCGTCCCAGGTGCTGGCGACTGCGGCGACGGGACATGCACCTACTTGGGTGCCGATCCTGAAAACTGCGGTGCCTGCGGCAACGTCTGCCCCGCAACGGCACCATTCTGTACCTATGGGATATGCACGGAAACGTACTGCAACGGTGCGGACCTGATGTGGGATGCAAACAATTGCGGTGCGTGCGGCTACAGTTGCCAGCCGCTGGAACATTGCTCGTGGGGCAACTGCGAAGGTACTGGATATGATTATGGGTATTGACACGGAGCCTCCATTGGTTGGTTCTGATGAACGTCTCAACAAAGCGGCCGGTGAGACCTTACCGCCCAGCAAGCGCCTCACCGGCCACCACCCAGGCTTTGTAGTTGTGCCTGCTGACTTGAGCGGTCTTCTGGAATAGGATCGCAGAGTGCCTGTTGATGAATACCAGTTCGGAGGAAGAAAAAAGGAAGGAAGGAAGGAGCGATCCCCCGACGGCGCTGGGCGGCACATGCAGCGCCCGATTCGAACCCCTGCGCGAGCTGTTCGCAGCCAAGCTCGACTCGGGTGAAGACCTCGGTGCCTCGCTCGCCGTCAACATCGACGGCGAGATGGTGGTCGATCTGTGGGGTGGCTGGGCTGACGAGGCCCGCACCGTGCCGTGGACCGAAAACACGATCACCTGCGTGTTCTCCACCACCAAGACGATGACCGCGCTCGCCGCGCTCGTGCTGGTCGATCGCGGCGAGCTTGACCTCGACGCGAACGTCGCCACGTACTGGCCGGAGTTCGCGGCCCGGGGCAAGGCGGCGATCAAGGTGCGCCAGCTCTTGTCGCACACCTCGGGCGTCTCGGGCTGGGACCAACCGGTCACCATCGAAGACTTGTATGACTGGGACAAGTCCACCGCCAGGCTGGCAGCGCAGGCGCCTTGGTGGGAACCCGGGACATGCTCGGGCTACCACGGGCTGACCTTCGGACACCTGATCGGCGAAGTGATCCGGCGCATCACCGGCCAGCGTCTGGGCGAGTTCTTCGCCGAGGAGATTGCGGGGCCGCTGGGCATCGACTTCCACATCGGCCTGCCGCCCTCGGAGTTCCATCGCGTCGCCAACGTGGTGCCGCCGCCGTCGCATCCGGACGACCTGACCCAGCTCGACCCCAACAGCGTGGCGTTCAAGACCAAAACCGGCCCGGCCATCAAGGCGGAATGGAGCTGGACCGAGCGCTGGCGGCGCGCCGACATCGGCGCGGGCAACGGCCACGGCAATGCACGCTCGGTGGCGCGCCTCCAGTCGGCGGTGGCCTGCGGCGGCGAAGTCGATGGCGTCCGGCTGCTCTCGCCGAAGACAATCAAGCGGATCTTCGAAGTGCAAAGCAACACGATCGACCTCGTGATGGGCATACCGATCAAGTTTGGCATCGGTTATGGCCTGCTCCCCATGCCCCAGGTGCTGCCCTTCCTTCCGGCGGGCCGGCTGTGTTCCTGGGGCGGCTGGGGCGGCTCGTTGGTGATCGCCGACGTGGATCGCCGCATGACCGTCGCCTACGTGATGAACAAGATGGCGATGGGCGCGCCTGGGCCCATCGTGGCGGCGCTGGTCGAGCGGCTGTACGACATCATGAATCGAACGCGGTCTCCGGTTCATGAGTACAATAGAACGAGTTAGCAGCCCCAGCCCCGTTCACGGCGCTCGCAATCCGGTTCAACCCAGTTAAGGCCCCAATTCTCCATCAGGCTTTATGGTCGACACCAACTTTACCTGTTTGCGTTCGCCGCGCCTGCTTTTGAGGCGGCTGGAGGCTGCGGACTTGGCTCGCTTCTGTGACTACCGCTCCCGGCCCGATGTCGCCCGCTACCAGAGTTGGGAGACGTTCACGCGCGCCGACGCGGAGCGGTTCCTCGACCAACAATCACGGCTGCACCCGAATATGCCCGGCACGTGGTTCCAGATGGCCATCGTGCCGGCAGCGAGCGACGCTCTGGTCGGCGATTGTGGGCTCCATTGTCGGTTGGACGACCCCAGGCAGGTGGAGGTCGGCATTACCCTGGCGCCGGAGCATCAAGGCAAGGGGTATGCCGCCGAGGCGCTGGGCTGCGTACTGGATTACGCCTTCTCCACGCTGCGCAAGCACCGGGTCAGCGCCGTCGTGGACGCCGAGAATGCGAAGGCTGCGCGACTGCTGGAGCGGGTCGGCTTGCGCAGGGAAGGACATTTTCTGCAGAACGTGTGGTTCAAAGGCCGGTGCGGAGACGAGTTCCTATATGCCGTGCTCCGCAGCGAGTGGGAGCGGAGGCCGTCGGGTGGCACGCCCTTCGAGGACTCAGTTCGTGCCACGCAAAGCCGAGGTGGGGAAGTGAAATGAAACTTCTCTCCGTCCGTGTTCTGGAGGACAACCCGCGGGGTCCGCGGTACGTGCGGCAGCTTCTTGATGGAGCGGCGTATGCGGCGTGACCGTGTTACTCTCGCCGCATGTCGACGAAGATCAGTCCGGAACAACGGGGGCGCTCGAAGAGTCACACGGCGGCTTTTCGGGGTATAATTGCGACATCGAGACTTTTTTCGTGATGTGCGGTACATCGATCCGCATACTTTGGCCCCGATCGGCTACCGCCTCAGGTCCACGAGGTATAGGATTGTGCCATGACAGAGAATCCTTCACGACGAGTCAGCGTGAGTGAACTCGCTGGCGACGACCGACGTTCCGTCGAGCACCTGCTCGGCAGGCAGCTTCAGGAGGACCAGCAGGTCTATATCCTGGCATTCAAGCCAGGTGTTGTTCCAGATGAAGCCACGCGGAAGCGCGCGCTGGCAAGCATGCAGCAAACCTTTTCTTCGGCGGAGCAGCACGCCCGTCAGCTCGGTGTCACCGAAGCCGAAATCGACGAAGCCGTCGATGAGGCCGTAGACCACGTCCGTTACGGAAATCCTTAATGCGTGCGGTGCTCGACACCAACATCCTGGCGCGCGCCTTGCCAGGACGTACAGGTCCAGCACGTGAGGTCTTGGAGCGGCTCTCAGTTGCACCGCATGTATTGGTGAGCGCGATTCAGCTCCTCGATGAACTCACCCGCGCACTTTCCTACCCGCGGCTCCGTGCGGTGCATGGGCTCGACGATGCGGGCATTGCGCGGTACGTGCGAGACGTCGAAGCCGTGTCGCTCGTTATCCCGAACATGGGGCCATCGGTGACCGCAGTTCAAGCCGATCCGGATGACAACGCCGTCATCGCAGCCGCCATCGCCGGACAGGCAGACGTAATCTGCACACGCGATCGCCACTTCCGGAACCAGACTGTCGTGGACTTCTGCGCACAGCACGGAATCCGAATCGTGGACGACATCGAATTACTGAATGAGCTTCGGGCGAATGACGGACAAGCACCGGTGCCGGGGCAACCGTAGTTCGATCGCTCTTCGGCACTCATGGCGCAGGTCGACGACATCGACGACAGTCTGAAACCGGGACGTTGTATGCCACGTCCGAGCATTCGCAAGCCTCTTACACTACCATGAAGCGTCGCTGCGATTCAGACTGTCTGGAAATCCCCCATTGCTCGAAGCCGATCAGGGCGCAGAGCTTCCTGGAGGTGGATACATCGCCCCAGATGTCATTCTCCAACAAGCCGAGTGGGAGCGGGCGCAGTATTGGATGCGGAAACGCGAAGTCGATCGGCTCCAAGATCGTCTAAATCGTGTGGCTTCGTACCAGTCGTCGGCGCACGAAAGGCGCGAGGCGGTGCGGCGGCTACGCGCTGGCGAACACGTTTCGTTTGTGTCAGGTGCGCCGCGACGTATTTGCGGACACTTTCTCGTCCTTACACGCGACGACGGCAACGTTGTCGTCGCGTCGGGCCAAGGGTAGCTTCGGGCTACGCTATTCATTCACATCGGGCGGCC
>CAZFLF010000604.1:0-4916 GCA_964519825.1 uncultured Pirellulaceae bacterium
GAACAACATGCCGCCGTGCAGACCGGCTTTGACGGCCTCTTTCAACTGCGCGAGGAACCTCTCGGCGGGATCGCCGAACAACGGCACTTTGTTGAGCACCTTAATGACTTCGTTCTTCAGTCCCGTATAAAACGTGTTGGTGCGCAGTCGGTCGAGATACGTCGCCAAACCGCCGACTCGCGGGCAGATCGACATCTTGTTGTCATTCAGGATCATCAAGACCTTTTGCTTCAGCCCGCCGGCATTGTTCATGGCCTCGTACACAATTCCGGAGGGGAAAGCGCCGTCGCCAATCACCGCCACCGCATGCCGGTCGGATTCGCCCAGGAGCTCGTCGCCGCTTCGCACACCCATCACCGCCGACACGCTGGTGCCGGCGTGACCGGTCACGAACAAGTCGTATTCGCTCTCGGCGGGGTTCGGGTATCCCATCAAGCCGCCTTTGGTGCGGATCGTGCTGAATTCGTGATACCGCCCCGTCACGAGTTTATGCGGATAAATTTGATGGCCGGTGTCCCAGATCAAACGGTCGTGGCGAAAATCGAAAGTGCTGTGCAACGCCAGACACAACTCGACGACTCCCAGGTTGGACGCGAAGTGCGCCGATCGCGTGGCGACCAGGTTGCACAGCACCTCGCGGATTTCCCGTGCCAGCTTCTCCAGGTCGGCGAGTGGCATCGCTTGTAGGTCGGCGGCCGATTCGATCTTGGACAACAATGAGTGCATCAATGATTCCTTTCCAACACGAAGCGCGCCAGAGTTTGCAACGGCCCAGCACGATCACCGAACACCTCAATGGCCTCGTCCGCGCCATGGATCAGTTGTTCAGCCCGCAGGCGGCTGGCTTCGACTCCCAGCAAGGCCGGAAAAGTCAGCTTACCGCGGCCTGAATCCTTCGCGACTCGCTTGCCCATCGCGGTAATATCCCCCTTCACGTCCAGCAAATCATCGACAATTTGGAACGCCAACCCGAGGTTTCTTCCATAGTGATCCAGGGCCGACAATTGCCTAGGGGTCGCGCCGGCGACAATCCCGCCCAATCGCAGCGAGACCAGGAACATCGCTCCGGTCTTGCGGCGGTGAATTTGTTCCAACGCCTCGATTCCACCGCTAGCGAATTCCGCCGCTAAGTCGTCAACCTGGCCGCCGACCAACGCCGTTGCACCCGCGGCGTGGCCCAGTTCGACGCAGCAACGCGCTGCGATGGAGGACGGCTCGACGTCACGGGCCACAATTTCAAAAGCTCGCGCCAGCAGCGCATCGCCGGCCAGGATCGCGGTGGCCTCGTCGAAAGCGATGTGGCAAGTAGGCCTGCCGCGACGCATGTCATCGTCGTCCATGGCCGGCAGATCGTCGTGAATCAGTGAATATGTGTGAATCATCTCGACCGCGCAGGCAGCTGGCAACGCCATCCGACGGTCACAACCGCACGCCTCGGCCGCCATTAACACCAACATCGGCCGCAGCCGTTTTCCCGGCGCCAGCAGACTATGCCGCATGGCGTCGCGAAGCCGGGTCGGACAGTCCGCATTGAAGTCCGTGTACCGTTCGAGCGCGGCGTTGATTTCCGCGCTGCTGGCCGCGGCGTAGTCAGTAAACGACAAAGTATGTGCAACCATCATGTGTCGAGCGACAAGTCAAGAATCACAGCGCATTGTTACCTGCCGCGGCCTTGTCCGATTGGTTCGCTTTCGCGTTGCTGCGGCTGCTTTTCGCCCGCAAACCTCTCAATCATCTCGTTCGTAGTAGCAGGCCGGAGTCTCATGATAATATGCATACGCCGTTGCCAAAATGACTAAATCGGACCATTTGGCACCATTTCCCGGCTGAGCGAGAAACCCAAAACTAAAACAAACCCTTTTGACGATCCCTTTCGGCCGTTCCCTCGGCATCGGCGATATCCTCGGGCGAATCGTTACACACGGAAGGGCTGGCGGACGAGGTCCGTGACCGGCGACGCGTGCGCGATTCCTTCTTTTCTTCCAGGGACAACGACTCCTCCGCAAACGGTTCGAGCATTGGATTGCCTTCGGCGTCGATCCCCGTCAGGAGCATGATCTTGCGTTCCGCGCTTTGGAGCGATTCCCGACATGTCTTGAGGAGCCGCACACCTTCTTCATACTTGGCCAACGATTCATCCAACCCTATCTGGCCGTCTTCGAGAGCCCGCACGACCGCTTCGAGTTGCGCTAGCGCTTCCTCGAAACTTAGCGGGGCCTCGTCGTTCTCCGGATCGCGATCACGTTTCGTGGCCACCTGAGACTCCTTCGATTGCTCTGTCACTGCAACAAACGGGGACTGGATCACTGAGCGGAACGGCGCTAGCCGCCGGTTCTTCTTAGGAACCGAGGGCTAGCGCCCGTTCGCTTAGTATCCAATTTAGCTGTGACAGTGCACTATACCGGAACTGGTCATTTCAGAGAGATTTCGCCGCTGGTGTTCGAGAGAGTGCTTTGCCAGTGCCTGCTTAGGAAAAAATACGCTCGATTTTGCTCACGACCGCGCCCGATGCCAGCCGTGTAGTAATTTGGTCGCCAATCGACAGGGTCGTTGCGTCACGCACCACCGCGCCGTTGTCGGTGCGTGTGGTCACGCTGTAACCGCGCGCCAACACGCCGAGGGGACTGAGAGACTCCAGGCGATCGATCAAGCTGTTCAGCCGGTCTGTGGCACTCCGCTGCAGCTGTCGAATCGACCGGACCGCGCGTCCTTCCAATTCGTCAACCCGCTCCATCCACTCATGTACACGATCCAACGGCCGGCGAAACACGCGCCGCTGCGCCGACGATTCCCAGCGGGCACGGCCGTGCGCGGCGCGCGAACGGAGTGACACTACGAGGCGCTGTCGCAGATCAGCGAGCCGAGTTAGCAGCTCCTCGCTAGACGGGACCAACCGCTCGGCGGCTTCCGTCGGAGTCGCAACCCGCACATCGGCCGCGAAGTCAGCCAGCGTAACGTCGATTTCGTGACCCACTGCGGAAACAACTGGAATCTCCGACGCGAAAATCGCCCGAACGACCTGCTCTTCGTTGAAGCACCACAGGTCTTCCATGCTGCCACCGCCGCGACCAACCACGAGCACATCTGGACGCGGGTGCAATTGATTCGCCAACTGAATCCCACGCACGATTTCTGCCGCCGCACCCGCGCCCTGAACCCGGGCTGGAATAATAAGCACCTCGACCCCCTGCCAGCGGCGACGGGCCACTTCCAAGAAGTCACGGACGGCCGCTCCCGTCGGGCTTGTGACAAACGCGATCCGCCGCGGAAACGGCGGAAGTTGCTGTTTACGCAATGGATCGAACAAACCTTCAGCCGCGAGTTTCTGCTGCAATTGGCGGAACGCCAACTGAAGAGCACCGATCCCGCGCGGCTCCACTTGCCTCACAATTAATTGATACGTTCCACGCGGTGGATAAACGTCCACGTCGCCGCAGCACAAGACTTCCTGGCCGTCTTCCACCTCAAACCGCAACCGGCTGGCGACATTACGCCAGATCACGCCGCGAATCTGTGACTCATTATCCTTCAACGTGAAGTAAATATGGCCTGATTGTGGGCGGGAAACGTCTGACAACTCGCCGGAAACCCAAACACCGGCGAAGACGTCGTTCAGCGTGCCACGGATAATCGCCGTGAGTTCTGCGACCGTAAGTACCTGCGGCTGATTGGACATATGTCGCCGATTGCTGGACCGTGCCAGACCTTGCAAACCGACCAAACGTTCAGGGGAATTCGCGGTATATCTTACTGGTCTCCAACCCAATCGGCGACACTGCGCATTTCTGTGGCGGGCACTCGATTGTTTAACTAGAATCCCTGCAATTGTTGGCTGGCAGATCTTCTCGACTTTCGACTTACCAGCCTGGAACGACACGCGGACTAGCGCAGGCAAGCGGAACACCTCGCATGGATTGGACCACGTCCAGAAATCACCGTCGTCGTAACGATTCACTCTCCCAGAAATTCCGACGTATTCAGCGTAAAGTTCCCAGAACTCGACAGCTATTGCTGGAGCCGTTGGAACAACGAGCCATGCTGGCGGGCGATGCCAGTCAGCTCGTCAGTTTTCGCCTGGAGGCGGCCGACCCAATCACCTTGCGCCCGATCACCACGATCCACGCGGGTGATGAATTCGCGATCGTGGCGTATGTCCGCGATCTGCGCGCCGAACCACGAGGTGTTTACTCGGCTTATCTGGACGTCAACTTCCCGGCAGCGCAATTCGAAGTGAGCGGGCCGATTCACCACCTCGGAGCATTCACGAACGGGATTGCCGGTACCGCTGGCGCGGGGATCATTGACGAGGTGGGCGGCTTTTCCGAAAGTACGCGGCCGCCTGGCGGAGCTGAGCAGATTCTCGCCTCAATTCCGTTCATTGCCCGGCAGGCCGGTGAATTCACCTTCACCACAGATGCGGCCGATCTTGTGGTTGGGCACGAAGTACTGGTGTTCGGCAACAACGAGCTCGTTTCGCCCAGCTTGATTCGATTCGAAGGTGTTACCACGCTCATCGCTCCCAGCTCCGGATCGGTCGCGCATCTCGACGCCATTGACGACGAGTTTTTTGTGCGGTCGACAACGTCGCTGACGCTCAACATTCTGGCGAACGACAGCGCACCTGTTCCGTCATCGATAACCGTCACTCGAGTCGACAATACCGGCACGGCGGGCGCCGCCTCAATCTCGGCGGATCACCAACACGTTGAGTATTCACCACCGGAAAATTTCACCGGCGTAGACGTGTTCCGCTATTCCGTCGTCGATAACCGGGCCGAATCGGACACCGCGAGCGTGACGGTCCACGTAGAAAACGGTACGGTCGCTGATAAGAAAGGATTATTCCACGTAGTAACGACTGATCGCACTGGTCGTCCTGTGTCGGCGGTCAACGAAGGGGACGAGTTCCTCTTGCA
>CAZFLF010000605.1:0-4912 GCA_964519825.1 uncultured Pirellulaceae bacterium
CGTCGAGGGGATCTTTATCTTGGACTTCATCACCGGTGAGTTGACCTGCCAAGTGTTGAATGCTCGATACGGCACACTGGGCGGACTGTTCAAGCAAAATGTGGTGCAAGACCTTGGTGTCGAGCAAGGCAAGCAGCCGAAGTACTTGCTGGTCACGGGGGGGCTGGAGATTCGGCAGAATATTAGTAACGTTCGTCCGGCCAAGAGTATTGTTTACGTTGCCGACTCCAATACGGGACGCTATGTGGCCTACATGTTGCCATGGAATCAGCAGTTGGCGAACGTCGGTGGCGCCCAAGCCGCCCCGATGGTCGCCATCGGCCGTGGCTCCGCGCGGAACGTCGTTGCGGAATGAGGCGGCAATCGGTTGGCTTGCTGACAACACGACTGAATCTGCGCTATGCGAATTTGGTTTAATGGCGAACCGCGTGAAGCGGCTGACGATGTCACTGTGGAGGAATTCTTGCGCGCGTTAAACCTGCCTCCGCAGCGAGTAGCGGTCGAGGTCAATTTGGAAGTCGTGCCGCGCAGCCAGCACGGCGAACGGCGTCTCTCGGCGGACGATCGCTTGGAAGTCGTCACACTGGTCGGAGGAGGGTGATTTCATGCCGCTCTCAGCCGCTTCCGCATCCTCCGTGGCAACGACCGGAGACGACGACTTGCTACGACTCGGCCCGCATGTCTTTCGCAGCCGATTGATTGTTGGAACCGGCAAATACGAGACGTTCGACCTTATGCGTCAGTCGCTGGAACTATCCGGCGCCGAGTGTGTTACGGTCGCGGTGCGACGCGAGCGACTGTATGACGGCGAGGGAAAGAACATTCTCGACTACATCGACCTGAACCGTTATACGCTACTCCCCAATACGGCAGGCTGTTACACGGCTCAGGACGCGGTTCGCACGGCGCGGCTGGGACGCGAGATCCTGTCCGGATTAGAGAATCCGGGTGCGGATTGGGTCAAATTGGAAGTGCTCGGGGACAGCAAGACTTTGTTGCCGGATCCGGTCGCGACCCTGGCCGCGACCGAACAACTCGCTGCGGAGGGTTTCCGCGTATTGGTCTACACGACGGACGATCCGGTTTTGGCGCGGCGGCTCAAGCAAGCGGGCGCGACAGCCGTGATGCCGGCGGGGAGTCCCATCGGATCCGGGCAGGGCGTGCTGAATCCAAACAACATGCGGATTTGCCTGGAGTACCTCAAAGGGGACGATCACGACTATCCGGTCATCATCGACGCGGGTGTCGGCACTGCCAGTGACGTCGCGGCTGCGATGGAATTGGGCGTTGACGGCGTGCTGCTCAATACGGCAATCGCCCACGCCCGCGATCCGCTCGGCATGTCCCGCGCGATGAAGGCAGGCTGCGAGGCGGGACGTTGGGCCTATCTTTCGGGCCGCATTCCGAAGCGTCTCTATGCCACCGCCAGCAGCCCCGAGGAAGGTGTGATCGCCACGCGACCCAGGTGGCAGTCGTAGCCGTCACGCTCCGACGTGACGTAGCTTGGCAGCGGAATTGACGTTGTCTCGCGACGTACGCCTCTCACGAATAGGACGCTAGTTCGGCCGTTCAAGCTACGTCACGTCGGAGCGTGACGGCTACGGGCGTGACGAAGGTCGAACTAAACAATGCGCGCGATCAAATAGGTCCTATACGACTCATAGGTCCTATACGACTCATAGGTCCCATACGTCCCATCGATTGCGCAAGCTACGGGCACTACCGCAACACATCGGCGAAAGCGGCTTGCACTTGCTGGAGTGCGCGAGCCCCGTCCTTGCCATCCACCACGACGTTGACGCGCACTTCGCTCGTGTTGATCATCTCGACGTTGATCCCCGCTTCGGACAATGCCTTAAACATGCGGATCGCAACGCCGGTGTGGGTCCTTAAGCCGACGCCCGACACGGAGAGTTTCGCGATTTTCGGGGAGCTCGTCACTCCTTTGCACTTAAACGTTTGTGCCAAGCGATTGGCGACTTGAATTGCATCGACCGACTTCGTTTGTGGAATGGTGAAGCTCAGTCGGGCCTGATCCTGTTTACCGTTGTAGCTTTGCACAATCATGTCGACGAACACACCCGCCGCCGCCACTTCGTCGAAGACTTTTGCGGCAACGCCGGGAATGTCAGGCACACCGATGATCGTCACTCGCGATTGAGTTTCGTCGAGCGCCACATCATCGATGGTCAACTCTTCCATATCGACTCCTTGGAGCCGGGTGGCAATCACCACTGCGTCACTGACGCGTTGCGAACTCGGCACGGCCTTCCATTCAGCCTGCCGCACCGGCTCTTCGTGTAAGCGGAAGGACTGATGCACGGCCCGCAAAGCCTTGGCAGCGTCCGCGCTGCTGACGAGCACCGAGATCTTGATCTCGCTGGTGGTGATCATCTGAATGTTGACGCCAGCATCGGCGAGGGCGCGGAACATCTTGTTCGCCACGCCGGTCTGCCGGGCCATGCCGAGGCCAACCACAGAAACCTTGGCGACATTCTCGTCGCTGGTGACTTCGGTCGCTCCGACCGCTTTGACAACATCGGCGATCGCCTCCAAAGTCGGACGGAGCTCCTTCTTGGGAACGGTAAACGAAATGTCGGCCTTCCCGTTTTCGCCGACGTTTTGTACGAGCATGTCGACGGCGATATTCTTGGCTGCGATCGGCGAAAAAATGCGCAAGCTAGTCCCCGGCACGTCCGGCACGCCCAATACCGTAACACGGGCTTCGTCTTTCATTAACGCCGCGCCGCAAACCGGTTGATTCGGGTTCTCGGACTCGGCCACGATCATCGTTCCAGGGGTATCGGTCAGACTGCTTCGCACGTGAATCGGCACGCCAAATTTCTTGCCGAATTCGATCGAGCGGTTATGCATCACGCCGGAACCCAGACTTGCCAGCTCCAACATCTCGTCGTAGCCGATCTGGCTCACGCGCCGAGCTTCCGGGAGGAGTCGTGGATCGGTCGTGTAGACGCCGTCGACGTCGGTGTAGATCTCGCATTCGTCGGCCCGCAATACCGCAGCCAGTGCGACGGCAGTCGTATCGCTCCCCCCTCGGCCGAGAGTGGTGATATTGAAGTCGTCGTCAATTCCCTGGAAACCGGCCGCGATGACGATGTTGCCGTCGTCGAGCAGCTTATGCATCCGCTCGGTGGATATCGACTTGATCCGCGCCTTGGTGTGTTTACTGTCGGTCTTTATGCCAATTTGCGCACCGGTGAGGCTAACTGCTTTGAACCCCAGTGAGTGGATCGCCATCGCTGTGAGAGCGACGCTGACCTGTTCGCCGGTGGAGAGGAGCATGTCCATTTCGCGCGGGTCAGGCCGGTCGGTAATCTGTTCCGCGAGGTCGACCAGCAAATCGGTCTGGTGCCCCATCGCGGACACGACCATCACGACCTGGTTCCCCTGTTGCTGCGCCCGAATTGCCTTGCGGGCCGCGGCCAGAATTTTTTGGCTGTCGGCGACACTGGTCCCGCCGAATTTTTGAACAATCAGTCCCATTCGTGCCTCAATAAGTCCGCTTCAACCGCCGAGAAAAAACTGCATCAGCCGCCAACCTTCGTCGAAACACAGATTCGACTCACCAGCTGCGACTTCGTCGTAGGTCGTAAACCGGTCCGCCGAGATTCCCGTGCCGGCGATTGCCCACGGCACAAATCCGTGACTGTGTGTCTTGGTGCGAATCGGCGTGGGGTGATCGGGCGATACGAGAATACGGTAATCGCCTTGCTGGCGCAATGCGTCGTGTAAGGGTCGCACGATGTGGCGATCGATTTGTTCCAACGCTCTGATTTTCACGTCCGCCTTTCCTTCGTGCGAGGCCTCGTCCGTCGCCTCGACATGAACGCAGATCACGTCGGTTGTTGGAATCGCTTCGATCGCATAACGTCCTTTGGCGGCATAGTCCGTGTCGATGTAACCGGTCGCACCCGGAACGTCGATCCTTTCCCAGCCAATCAACACCGCCAAACCACGCAACAAATCCACAGCCGTGATCATCTTGCCCGACTTACCGTAAACTTCGCGGAACGGCCGCAGGCGCGGCGCTTGTCCCAGCCCCCACAGCCAGACATTGGTGGCTGGCAACTGACCCGCGGCAATTCGCCGTTGATTCACCGGGTGCTCCGCGAAGACTGCCATGCTGCGGGCCATTAAATCGTTCAACAGATCGCTGCCGGGACCGCGTGGAAAATCCTCCGCAATGGATTGGTCGGTCAGATCATGCGGCGGTGTCGTGCGCGTCTCACGAGTGAATGGCGCGGAGTTGATTGAGCCCCGGTAGAGCAGCAGATTGCGATAACTGACCCCCGCAACAAATTCGAATGTCTTGTCGCCCAGTTGCTGTTGAGCAGTCTTGAGCAGCTCGGTTGCTTCCTCGGTCGAGACATGCCCGGCCGTGAAGTCACGCATGATCTGGTCTTGGACCGTCACCAAATTGCAGCGGATCGCCCAATCGTGCGGACCAAGTTGCAACCCCTGGGCGGCAGCCTCCAGTGGCGCACGTCCAGTGAAATTCGCGACCGGGTCGTAGCCCAGCAAACTGAGGTTGGCGACGTCGGATCCGGCGGGCAAATGGGATGGGACGTTGTTCGACCGACCGACCACGCCGTTGGCGGCGATCGAGTCCATCCCGGGGATTTCGGCGGCCTGCAACGGCGTCTTGCCGCCGAGCGCGGCCTGAGGTTCATCCGCGCAGCCGTCTGGAATAATAATGGCGTACTTCATTTACGGCCACACAATAACAGAGGGTCGGTTGAATTCAATGGGCGGAGTTTCGCGGTGTGACGTCTTTCACAGAGCTATTGCAGCGAGCTTGCCAGAGCCGTGGCGTAACCCAGCAATTCACCGCGGCGACGGCAGAAATCAGCGGCCGGCGTGTGGTCGCCGAGCTTGCCGCACAGGTCCTGCA
>CAZFLF010000606.1:0-4910 GCA_964519825.1 uncultured Pirellulaceae bacterium
CTGCCGTTGCAAATTCGGATCGATCGACGACCCTCGCTCAATGCCGCGCCAAAAACGCACAGAACGAAGGGTCTGGCGAACAAACCAGACCACGGTGCCAACACACCATAGTCCGAGCAGCACCCCCACCAGGACTGGTTGCAACAAAAACCACGAAACAAATGTCCGACCCAGCGCCGCTGCCCCATGAAACCACGCACTCGGTTGGAAAGCAGCCGTTGGTTTCGGCACTGAATTGACCGCAGGCGCCTCGCAATTAACAGCCGCCGGCGCGCCGCTGAACGCCTGGTCCCGATGATCGCCGCTTGAGACCGCCGAATTCACAAACTGACCAGTGCACTCCACCGATGTGATGTCCGAAGTTGTGGCGAGTGGCTCAGAGGAGAAAGCAGCCTCACTGTCGATAGTCACCTGACTTGGGACCGGAATCGAGATCGAAAAGGGCAACCGAAAGAACGGCGGAGTGACCAGCTTCAGCAATACGAGCACCCATAACACGTGGGTCAGCGCCGGGCTCCGCGCCAAACGACTCACGCCCCAAACCACCCCCGCCAATGGCACCACAACCACCGCGTTCACCAGCAACATGTTGAGGAGCGTTGTCATAACGAAAACCTCGATGAAGTGGTCAGTGGTCAGTGGTCAGAGGTCAGAGGTTAGAGCGGAAAGCAAATAACCAATGACGAATAACCCACCGGCAGCCCGTATTTCCTGACCTCTGACCTCTGACCTCTGACCTCTATTTCTTCTCCCGATCCAGTTCGTCGAGCAAGCCGCGCAGCGATCGCCGTTCCTCCGCGGTTAATCCCCGAGCTTTCACTAGGCTGGTGATCAACGGCTGGATCTCGCCGGCACACAGCTTGTCCGCGGTGGATTGCAATTGCCGGGCGATCAGTGCCTCGCGCTGGACCACGGCCGAGAACTGGTGTGGCCAAACCTTGCGGTTGCGTTTGACACACTTCTTGGCTTCCAACCGTTCCAGCAGTTTTTGCACGGTGGCGTTGAGCGACAACGTGCTCTCCAAATACAGCCGCTCAACTAACTCGCGGACCGTCGCAGTGCCTAAGTCCCACAGCACTTGCAGGACCGACAATTCGGCGTCGGTGACATCTTGAGGCGTTCGAGCCATTTTTTTTTCTTATGGAACTAAAAGGATGAAGCAAATTTGACGGAGGGGTGACCCTCGGCAAATAGTTTACAGACACGATGTCTGTAATTCAAGTCAAATAGTGGCCGCGTCTCTCCGTGACGCGCTGCCCATGTCCAGCAGAAAATGCTTGCTACAAGGGCCAAGCGTCTCGGAGAGACGCGGCCACGATCAGGACTTCGCGGGACGCGGATGAAAACTGTTATAGACCTTGTTCAGTGTTAATCTCGTACGTGAATAGCGATCCAATCACCAATGGCCGACCGTCCTGCAGCCAGACGTAGATCGCACCACGTTCCTGCTGACGAACCGGGTTGGTCCAATTGAACAACGACTTTTCGAGCAAATGTAGTTTGACCGCGTCGCGGGTCGACTGGATGACGTACTTGCGAGCGTCTTCGATAAACGGCTGGGGAGTGGGCTTCGTGTTCTTTGTGTCGTCCGCCGTATCTTGGGCGACAAGTAATCGCGAAACAACGAGCATCAGGATGAGCGCCCCGGCCACACAAAGGCGTTTCGCCAAATCGTCCATGGAGCGGTCCTCTCCGTCACAGGATTGAGTCGGCTGCACAACTTGATTCATCGCGCCATTTTAATCGAGGTGGCCGTGTATCGAGAGCTGATTTAGCGGCGGTTGTTCGAGTGAAAAATAAGTGTACGGTTGGGTTTTTTGGGCGAGCGGGTTCTCGAGGTACGGCACGGACCACACCGATGTGTCCCGAAACGCCACGCTTACCGCGTCGCGGTTCATGCGTGCGAGACCATATTCCCATTGCACGGAATCACCCGCGCGACGAGCCTCCAGTACCAGCAGCACTTCCGGATCCGTCCCTTCGACAAATGCAAACAACGCTCCATCAACGTAGTCGGCCTGGGAGTTGACGGTGCTCGGCGGCGGGTAGCGAAATATCGGCTGCGTTAACATCCGCAATTGGCGTGGCACGACTCGGTCCGTGCCGCGCGTATCCTCAAGGTGTGCCGCAAACTCGCCGGCCAAACGCCGCATCTGGACAAGTCGAACGGCGGCTGAATCAGCTGGCTTGTCGGCCGCCCGCAGTGGCTGACGATTCAGCCCCGGCACATCGGGCATCCAAAACTGGTGAGCGCCAACTTGACCAACCAGCTTGCCATCGGAGAGAGAACACACCTCTAAAGTCGCACTCCAATTCGGCGACTGATAGATGCACGCCACGACCAGTGGGCGACCGTTTTTCGACCATACACAAACATTTCCAAAGACCCGCCCAGCTGTCGGATTGGACCAACGCAGAACCGGCTCGGGATGCGGTACCAGTTTCGTACCGCTGGGCAGGTCGGCAAGGAAGTCGCACTTTCGCCTGACATTCTTGGCGAGGTTTGAGACTTCGGCCATGAGCTGCTCATCGGTGCGCTCGATCGTCGGTGCTGCCACGGGATCGTCTGCGGGCAGCCTGGACGCCGCCAGGGTGGACGCGATGACTCCGACCAGCAACCACAATCTGGCCAGGTTGGTTCGGTGCACTTTTTTCTTTCCTTCAATCGGGAATGAATCTACTTCTTGAAAACATCCAGCAGTTGTTTCAAGGAGGATTCCCGGCTGTGGACGAGGATGAAGAACGGCTCCTTCGGATCGTACGGACCCTTGCGCCAAGGCACTTCCCAGATCTGTTTCTCCTGAAGTGACGCTTTGAGGGCATAGCCCGTCATTGGCGCCAAAGCGTAATGCCAACGATAACCATCGTCCCCCTTGAGAGCCTCCAGGACGATCATCAGCTCCGGGTCGGTGCCGTGTGCATGGACGAACAACGTGCCATCGAGTGTCTCGCTCCCCTCGCGACCGAATCGCATCAAGGGCTTGGAAAGAAGGCGCAACGAGTCGGACTGCTGCCGGCCTTCGAATTCGTCCGATGCAGTAAACTGGCCGGCGAGTTCTCGCATTTGCGCCATCCGTTTGACAGCCGTGTCGGCGGGCACTGGAGCTGCAGGGAACAAGGTTACCTGAGCGCCCGCACGATCCGGCTGCCAGGTAATTTTGCCGTCGCGACTGACCCGGAACGGAACCGGCGAGAGCGACTGAAACTCATGAATCCACAAATTGTCCGCCGTGAGAAACACTTGAGCACCCACCATCGGTCGCCCGGCATCGTCCTTCCAAACGAAAAACGCTCCGTCCTGCAGACCACTGACGGGATTGGTGAACCGCAACAACGGTTCCGGCTCGACCGTGAGCTTGGCTTGAAATTCAGGTGCGAGCAGGAACTCATAATCTTTGACCGAATTCTTCATGAATCCCAGACGGGCTGCTTGCGCTGAGTCAGTGGGCTTTTTCGTGTCTTTCTCTTTGTCAGGCTGCGCCTGCGCCGCCGTACGTAGAAGTGCAACCAGAAGAAGTGCAACCAGCAGGAATGTAGTTGTGAATCTCATAACTGCCTCTCGACTCTTGCTAAGGCACGGCCGCGCGTCACGGAGTGACGCGGCCACGGATCATTATGCGAGTCCCACCACGCGCCGCCACAGCCATTCGACCGTCAACAGACCCAAAACCCACGACCACAACAACCAAGTGCTCCAGAGCGGCGTTTTTTTCACCACGGGCGGACCGACCGCCATCGGAACGTCACGCAGAACGTTGGCCAACTGCGCGGCATCGGAGATGACTTTTCCGCCGGAGTTCTGCGCGATCGAGGCCAAAAGGTCGTGGTTCGGAAATGGATTCTGTTGCTCGAACGGATCGTGCAGGACTTGGATATCGAGCGATGTACTGTCCACCTGTGTAAATTCTTCCATGGCCGTCAGTTCGATCCGCAAAGGTTGACTGGCGGAACCGACGGTCAGTGCGTCGGCGATCGGCAGCTCCAACGCAAACGCTGGTTTGCCGCTGGCGGAATCGGTACGTGGCAGGTCAAACTCTTCACCCCAGGCGATGAACGGGCCGGATTCACCACTTTCGCGCGGCTTACCGTCGGGCCAACGCACCGGCGAATAGTTCGACTCGAGATCATTCAGCGACATCTGCGGCTCGATCATGCTCGTAATCTTGTACGAACCCGTTTGATTGGCCGCCTCGTCAAACGCAGTCGCAGCCAGTTGGATCGTTTCGCCAGGACGGTAGAACTTTTTATCGGCCGACACGATCAGGCGACGGCGGCCGATCGACGAGGACTCGGTCAGCCAATAGATCGCGTTGCGCCAGAACTTGCCGTAGTGGCGAGTGTCGCCGCCACCCCATTTGGTAAGAAAGTCGTTCGCCCACGGTGATGTGATCGGGACCGACATCGCCAGCGTGCGGCCGCGACCGTATTGTCCGGCAACAATTGCCGGCTGGTCCGCGGCATTGGGATCAAGCGTTTGCAGTTCGGATTTCAGACCGCCGGCGTCCGATCCGCTGCCGCTGGCCTCCGCTCCTTGACTTCCCGCGGACGAGCCCTGGCCGAGCAAATTCTTACGCAGTGTCTCAAAGAAACTGGGGGGTTGCGATGCAACGGCGGGAACAACCTTGGGAACGCTCGGGGCTTCCGCGGCGGACAGATTGGAGGTCGCCAGGACGCGTGTCAGATTCGGCTTCACGCCAGCCCACCGGTTGGCGCCGAAAAAAGAAGGAAACTGCCCGACAATCTCCCGGTTCTGTGCCTCGTTGTTGACGATCGTCCAGAGTGGATGATTGAGCGCCGTCGAACTGGCCTGCACACTGACCTGCGTACCGGGGAGCCAATCATTGTCGGTCCGCATCTCTACGGGGAACATTGGCGCCAGCGGCGAAGCTTCCCAGCCACCGGCCGCGACG
>CAZFLF010000607.1:0-4903 GCA_964519825.1 uncultured Pirellulaceae bacterium
ATTCGGGCGAGGCGCTGGCGTCGATCTCGGCCCAGCGGCACATGGAGCCGGCCAAGTTGACGAAGCTGGTCCGCGGCGAGTTGGACTGGATCGTGATGAAGACCCTGGAGAAAGACCGCAACCGGCGCTATGAGACGGCGAGCGCCTTCGCGGCGGATGTGCAGCGCTACTTGAAGGACGAGCAGGTGCTGGCATGTCCGCCATCGGCGATGTATCGCTTCCGCAAATTCGCGCGGCGGAACAAGGCGGCGTTGGTCACCGCGTTCATGGTCGTGGCGGCGCTCTTGGCGGGGACTACGGTCGCCACCTGGCAGGCGGTGCGGGCGACGCGCGCCATGGCGGTGGCCGTGGGTGAGAAGCAGCGCGCCGATCAGCAGACCACCATCGCCACTAGCGCCTCCGAGTCCTTGCAGCAGTTGGTCGGCTCGCTCGACCCGGAGGCCGCCAAGGGCCCCGATTTAACCGACCGTATCGACGGCTACGCTGCTAATTTTGAAGAGAAGTTGGCGGACCAGCCGGAGGCCGCGGCAGACCTGCAGGTCATCATCGGCAAGGCCTACGCTGCCGTGGGTCAGCGTGACAAGGCGAGGGAGCACCTGGGGCGCGCGCTGGTGTTGCGTCGCAGCGTCTTCGGGGACAACCATGAAAAGTATGCCGACGCCCTTGTCGATTACGCACGCCCGGACGCTTCCGATCCATCCCAGCGTCCGCAGCGTGATGCGGATCTGCGACAGGCCCTGGCCATCTACCGAGCACGTGGGGTTGGGGGCAAGCCGGTCATCCAGGCGCTGTACACGCTGCAATGGAGCCTTGTTGAACAAGCGCACGCCGGCGCGCCGGACAAATGGGACCAGATCGAGCCGGTCGTAAACGAAGCCTTGGCGGAGGCGGCTAAATCGCCGGGCGTTGAGTTCCCGAATCTCGCGAGCATTCACCACGGGTTAGTGGGGGCGAAGATTGCCCGGTCTCAGTACGCCGAAGCCGAGAAAATCGCGCGACGGGCCATCGCAATGCACCTCCGACTGAACCGGCCTGAACACCCTGAAACAGCTTGGGGATACTACGTTCTCGGCCGGGCTCTGCGACCCCAGCACAAGTTCGCCGAAGCGATCCAGGCCGAGAAACAAATGCTGACCATCATGCGAAAGGTCTTCCCCCGTGAGCACAGAAATATCGCGCTAGCGTTGACCGCAGTGATTCACACTCTCGACATGGCCGACAAGTCGCACGCACTCGCCGATCTATTTCCTTCGGTCGCTGAGCTGGGCGAATTGGAGTCGGCGTTCCGCGAAGTGCTGACGACGACGAAGCCCTCCAAGCTCAACAACGACGACCCTGTGCTGGTGGCCGTTTGGGGTCTGGCTCAATTTAGCGAATTCTACGTCGATCTAAGTCACGAATGGGCTTCGGCGGGCAAGACCAAGGAGGCTGAAGAATCCCGCCAGAAGGCGCTCCCGCTGCTGGAGAGTCTTCAAACCCAGCTCGCGGGAAAACCCAACCTGCTCCGCTACGTTTACCGCTACGGCACGGTCGCATTGACGAAGGCTGGGCAGCCCCAGCAGGCAAAAGAACTCTGCCGCAAGCTCCTGGACCAGGTGACGCCAAAGACGACAGGGCTGCTCAACGATGTGGCGTGGTCCCTGGCCACCGCCCCTGTCCCGGCGCATCGGGATGCCGCTCTAGCAATCGAACTAGCAATGAAGGCAGTCGAGTCAGATCAACAGTCTGGCTTCTACCACAACACTCTGGGCGTTGCGCGCTATCGCGCCGGAGACTGGAAGCAGGCAATCTCGGACCTGGAAAAGTCCGTCTCACTCAGCAAGGGCGGCGGCAGCTTCGACTGGTTCTTCCTGGCGATGGCCCACTGGCAACTCGGCAACAAGGACGAGGCTCGCAAGTGGTACGACCAAGCCGTCGAGTGGACGGAAAAGAACTCCAAAGACAACGAAGAACTTCGCCGCTTTCGGACAGAGGCGGAGGAACTGTTGGGGATGAACGAACAGAAAGATCAGTAGGTCAGGCTTTCTAGTCTGACAGATTCAGAAGTGAGACGTGATGCGTCCGGCTCGAAAGCCCGACGTACGAAAAAGCGGCCGGTGAGGCCCTAACCGTCAAGAAAGTTCCTCACCGGCCCGGCACCGCCCCGGCGCTCGGTCTGCGCGCTGGGAACGATGTCCAACTATTGTATCGCAGACCAAAAAGGAAAGACGTCATGTTACGCCACAGTTTTGCAGTTAGCCTCGCGCTGGCCTCGGGTGCAGCGCTCCTGCTTTCGCTGGTAATTGGTGGGAGCGGTCAGAATCTGGCCCTGGGAAAACCACCCAAGAAAGTGCCTCCCACCCATTTGGTCATCGGTGATGCCACCGTGGTCCAAGGGAATTTCATCGTGACCTGGGCGCGTGTTCGGAAGAACGGTGACATCAAGGAGGTCGGGGTCACGATTCCTGTGGACCTGTTTGACGACCAGCCAACCGAAGCGGGCAGCGGTCCGGCCGGCGCCATCGCGTCGCTCGTCTTCCCCGAGACCGTGCGGGACACCACGTTCTTCAACCATTTTGAACTGCACTCGAACCCCCACGGGCACGAGACTCCGCCCGGTTCGGCTAATCCGATCCGAAATAGCGTGCCGCACTTCGATTTCCACTTCTATGCCATTGACGAGGAAGAGGTCTGGCCGATCCCGGCGTCGGTACTGCCGCCGCCGCTGCTGCCCCGCGTTCCGGCCGATTTACTCCCGGTGGGTTATCGACAGCCGGGAGGTTCCATCAGCCAAATGGGGCGACACGCCGCCCCCGAGAGTTCTTTCATCGATCCGGATTTCCTGACCACGGTGATGATCGCCGGCTTCATGCCGGCCGGCGACAATATGCACTTCATCGAACCGATGGTCAGCCGAGAGTTCCTGCTAGAGCGGGACGACTTCGAGCTTTCGGTCCCGATGCCCGCGAAATTTGGGCGGTCCATGCTCTATCCCACGAAGTTCGAAGCGGAATACGACTCGCACCTCGACGCGTACCACTTCGTCTTCAGCAAATTCGTGGTGGTGGAGTAGCTACGTCCGTAAAACCAAAGCGGCCGGTGAGGCCCTGACCGTCAAGAAAGTTCCTCACCGGCCCGCGACCCGCTTGTAGCGGGTACCCCGGCCCCGGCGCTCGGTTTGCGCGCTGGGAACGATGTCCATCCATTCTATCGCAGACCAAATGGAGAGAAACCATGAAACGCTACAGTTCGTCAGCCGTCCTCTCGCTCGCCATCGTGGCCGTACTGGGGCTCGCCGGCCCCGTGGCCGCAGGGGAGCAGGTGCCTTTCAAAGGCAGCTTCGAAGGGGATGTGACCCGCGGTGAGGTTGACTTCCCGTTCGTGGACGTGCTCGTGGAAGGCACGGGTAAAGCGACCCAACTCGGTAAGTTCACGTTCGCCTTCCCGCACACGGTGCACATCCCGACCAGGATCGGGATCGGAACCTATCACATCGTGGCGGCCAACGGCGACACGCTGACCGCTGACGTGAGCGGGCAAGCCACTCCAGTCGATGGAACCGCCATCCTCTACATCGTGGAAACGGCGACGATAACGGGCGGAACGGGCAGGTTTGCTGGCGCCACCGGGAGCTTCACCGTCCAGCGCTTGTACGACCCGATCAGCGGCACGACCGTCGGTTCCTTCGAGGGGACCATCTCCCGCGGCAAGGGCAAGAAGTAAACAACAGAGGCCGGTGAGGCCTTACCGCCAAGAAAGTTCCTCACCCGCCCGGCACCGCCCGGCGCACGATCTGCGCGCCGGGTGGATCGCCGTCGCCGTTCTATCGCGGACCCCATCACACAGGAAATATTCCATGTTGGTTCGCACTTGGTTCGATGGCCTCAAGTCCCAACTCACACGAATGCGCACCCGGGCGCGGTGACTCCGCCACACTCCAAAGTTTCGTGACGTGACCAGACATCCCCAGCACGGCGGCAGTACAATGTGGCCGGTTGTACGCTGGCCGGCGAGCCTCCCACATGTCCGACGTCACCCACATTCTGTCTCAGATCGAATCCGGCGATCCCTCGGCGGCCGAGCAACTGTTGCCCCTGGTCTACAACGAATTGCGAAAACTGGCGGCGGCGAAACTGGCTCAAGAAAAACCCGGGCAGACGCTGCAGGCGACGGCGCTGGTGCATGAGGCGTATTTGCGTATGGTTGGCCCCGGGGAGGTCCAGGCGTTCGACCATCGTGGTCATTTCTTCGCGGCGGCCGCTGAGGCGATGCGGCGGATTCTAGTGGATAAGGCTCGGCGAAAGGGGCGGTCGAAACACGGCGCTGATTTCGCACGGCACGACCTCGACGATGTCGACATCGCGGCACCGGCCAAGCCCGATGAAATCCTCGCAATCGATGAAGCCCTGACCAAGCTCGAGTCCACCAACGATAAAGCCGCTCAGTTGGTAAAACTGCGCTATTTTGCCGGCCTGACCATCCGAGAAGCAGCCGAAGCGATCGGGGTCTCTTCTCGAAAGGCAGACCAGATATGGGCTTACGCTCGGGCCTGGCTCTTGGCGGCGGTAACCGAAGATAAACTCTAAGCAAACCCATTGGCCCCCGTAGTCGCTTGCCGCTGGGAATTCCGTGCGCAATTCGCTCGCAAACGGCGCATTGGTGAATAGAGGAGAGAAACGAGGCTCTTGCCATGAACGAACAGACGTTATTCACTGCTGCTCTAGAACGCGATCCGGCGGAGCGATCCGCTTTCCTTGATGGGGCGTGCGGTACGGACAAGGAATTACGAGAGCGAGTCGCAAGACTGATCGGACTTCACGAACAGGCCGGCAACTTTTTGGATCGTCCCGCAGCAGGGAACTCACCCACTATCGACCAGCCGCTGCTGGAAAAGCCCGGCACCCAGATCGGCCCCTATAAACTC
>CAZFLF010000608.1:0-4901 GCA_964519825.1 uncultured Pirellulaceae bacterium
GCTGCCTGGCACTGATCCGGCAACTCCGGAGTCTGGCTTTTGAGAACCTCAATTGCAGCCAGACTGCAAACGAACAGCGCCGGCTGACTGATGACCGTCGAGTCCAGGCGATCGGCGGGTCCTTCGAAACAAAGGTTAGCCAAATCGTATCCCACCACGGCATTGGCGCGCTCGAATAAGGCCCGCACCGACGGCAAAGATTCGAAGGCTTGCCGACCCATGCCGACCGCTTGTGCACCTTGCCCTGGAAACAGAAAGGCAACTTGGCTCAAGACTTAGCCTCTTCCTGATCCACCACGGTTCGGCCCATGTAATAGCCGCAATTCGGGCAAACAACGTGCGTCGGCAAAGCCGTGCTGCACTTCGGGCAAAACGTCAACTGCTTCGGGGTCAGGGCATGATGAGCCCGGCGACTGTTGGTTTTTGCGTTCGACGTTCTTCTCTTTGGGACTGCCATGAGCGATCAACCTACTTTCACGGGCGGTTGCGACTGGCACAAGGGCTTTTTCCACCACAGGAAGCCAGAAATGCCGTTCCAATCCGCGCAGGGGACATCCGGCGTGCCTGAAACCGCTGCCGATTCCCTCTGGCCGCCAAAAGTTACGGGGAAAACGCCCCAATGTAGAAGTGCCTCCGGACTTCGTCAACCGAGCCTCAATGTTGGTCGTGTCACAGAGTGTGTTGATGGACGCCGATTCGTCTTGCCGTGCAGGGAAGTCATCGATTGTGTCCGATGTAGAGCCCTAGGCAGTAGATGCAAATAAAACCTATCGTGAGTGGGACACCCATCAGAAATCTAACAAGCGGACTGGACTCAAAGACTGCCGCGAATCCGTAGGAAAACCCACAGATAACTGCGACGACGACCACGTCCACGCCTTTGGATTTGAGTGGCTTCCGGCCATCCACTGATTGCTCGTGCGGCGATTCATACGGATTTTCACTCGCCTTGTCCCACTCGTTGGTCATGGCGGTATTCTACGCAGTGTGACCCCTGGACGTACACGCTCTCAGTACACTACAGGCAACACAAACTAATGGCGCCAATTCGCTGTTCAGCGACTCCTGTTGACCAGAGAGCGGGTCCGTCAAACAATCGTCGACATGTGGAACTGGCTGTGGAGGCTGGTCTTGGGCGGGAAAAATGAGCGCAGGAAGCGTCATGTCACTGTCTATACTCGCGCGGGTTGCCATCTGTGTGACGAGGCATGCCACGTGCTGGAACGGCACGGGCTGTCTCCGAAAACGATCGACATTGACTCCGACCCAATCTTACGCGAGCAGTACACGGATTGTGTCCCAGTTGTCGCCATTGATGGCCAGGTCCGGTTTCGCGGGAGGGTCAATGAGGTTTTGCTCCGGCGGCTGCTGCAGGGTCGCTCGATTTCGGCCTATGGGCAGGAAGATCGGCGGGCAGGAAAATGAGCCGTTGGTTTCTGTTCGGGCGTTTCTATCTTGATCCTGAAGACGACACCCGAGCCGTTCCGCTGGCTGACTCGCACAACTTTGCGTACCGTTTTCTGAATTCCACGTGCGCTTGACCTCCTATGCCTTCTTCCACGCACCGATTGGGAATCTTTGCCAAATACTGGCAGGCGGGAGCCGTCAAAACGCGATTGGCGCAGAGTATCGGCGAAGAGTCCGCGGCTGCGCTGCACCTAACGTTTCTTCGCACACTTCTGCACCGGTTTGCGGCGCTGCCGGTATCACGCGTCTTGTCCTTTTCACCACTGGACCGCCGAGCGGAGTTTGCTGGGTTGGCGGGAAGCGTTTGGGAAATCGAACCACAATCGGCTGGCGACCTCGGACAGCGTATGGCGGCCTTTTTTCAAGCTGCGTTCGAACAGGGCTGCGAACGCGTGGTGCTGATTGGCTCCGATAGTCCCACCCTGCCTGTAGCCTATATCACACAGGCCTTCGAACATCTGGCGACCCATCCGGTCGTGCTGGGACCGAGCGCGGACGGCGGGTACTACTTGGTTGGCGCGTCGCACAGGGTGCCACCGATATTCAGCGGTGTGGCATGGAGTACGTGCGAAGTCTGGAAGCAAACGCTCCACTTGTTGGAAGCCGCGCAAATCCCTGTTGCCGAATTACCTCCGTGGTACGATGTCGACGATATCGAGGACTTATGCCGACTGGCAGCCGCACTGAAACGAGATGCCGCTGAGGACCTGCGGGAACTCGCGGCCGCAGTGAATGCAGCCTTGGGAACCAGACGCTGATGGATGACTGCTTGATCGTCGGGGCTGGTGTCGTCGGATTGTCGCTCGCTTATGAGCTTTCGGGGCATGGCCTCCGGGTGCGAGTTGTGGATCGGCAGGAGCCGGGTCGCGAGGCGTCATGGGCGGGGGCTGGTATTCTTCCCCCCGCAAATCGCGATACCGCAACGCATCCGCTCGAACAATTGCGAGGAATGAGCCACCGATTGCACGCGGAATGGGCCAGGCGTTTAGGGGAAGAAACCGGGATCGACACTGGGTATCGGCAGTGCGGTGGAATCTATCTGGCGCGAACCGCGGGCGAGTCCGCGGCGTTGCATGGTTTGGCGGGTGACTTAAGGGAGCAGGGGATCCAGTTCGAGCGGCTCAGCGCCGAATCGTTGGCCCAGCTAGAGCCCGCCATCGTCTCTTCAGTCCGCACCGCGTACCTGGTGCCCGACGAAGCGCAGATACGAAATCCTCGCCATCTGCAGGCGCTCGTCGCCGGCTGTCGCCAACGCGGTGTTTCCATCTCTGGTGGCGTCGAAGTTTTCGAGTGTACTGTCCGCAACGGACGTATCGAATCCCTGCGAACCGCTCACGGCGACGAGGGGGCGGGACGAATTTGCTTTACCGCCGGGGCCTGGACCTACGGACTACTAGCCAATCTGGGCGTGAAGACGGGGATTCTGCCAGTGCGCGGCCAAATCGTGCTCTTTCACTGTCCCGTTCCCCCGTTTCACCGAATTCTGAACGAAGGTTCGCGTTATCTGGTGGCGCGAGACGACGGCCGTGTGCTTGTCGGATCCACCGAAGAAGAAGTCGGTTTCAACAAGAACACGACCGAGGAGGCGATTCAGGAACTAACGCAATTGGCGGTGGAATTGGTTCCGGCTCTACGGGAAGCCAAAGTGGAGCGCACTTGGGCTGGTTTGCGTCCTGGCAGTTTCGATGGTTTTCCGTACATGGGTGCGATTCCGGGTTTGGAGAACGCCTTCGTTGCTGCCGGGCACTTCCGCAGCGGTCTGCATCTCTCGCCCGGAACCGCGGTCGTCATGAGCCAACTGATTCGCGGCCTGCAACCTGAAATCGATCTATCTCCGTTTCAAGTCGAACGGGGTTTTACCTGTCGTGCGTGAATCTGGCTCACCTCCGCTTGGATTCGAGGAACGACGTGTCAGTTCAAATCGCCTGTGGCAGAGAAGAGACCTAGAATCATGGCAGTCGATACCCCCGCAAAAATCGCCATCCTCGGTGCGGGTCCCATTGGATTGGAAGCGGCCCTGTACGCGCGATTCCTTGGCTACGAGGTCGAGATATTTGATCGGGGTGAAGTTGCTGACAACATTCGCCGTTGGGGACACGTGCGGATGTTCAGCCCGTTCGGGATGAATTCGTCCTCGCTGGGACTCGCGGCGTTAAATGCCCAAGACGACCAATTTCGGGCGCCAGACCACGACGCGCTGCTGGCCAGCGGCGAATGGCGCGAGCGATACCTGCTCCCCCTCTCGCAAACCGACCTGCTCTCCGACAACCTTCGCTTACGAACCGCCGTGGTCGCCGTCACGCGCAATGATTTCCGTAAAGCGGAACGAATTGGAATGGCTGAACGCGTTGACTCGTTATTCCGCATTTTGTTGCGCGAGCGGGACGGACGCGAATGGGAGACGACTGCGGAAATCGTGATTGACGCGACCGGTGTGTTCGGGAACGCAAATTGGCTCGGGCGCGGCGGAGCACCTGCAATCGGCGAACGGTCCGTTCGCGAACGAATCGATTATGAGATTCCCGATGTACTTGGGACGGATCGGCTGCGATTCGCGAACAAACATGTGCTGGTGATTGGCCACGGTCATTCCGCTGCGACGGCTGTGGTCGCCCTCCGGTCGCTGGCCGAGACGGCTGCCGCGACGCGGGTCACTTGGGCGACACGGGACCTGTTGGCTGACGGGGAACCGGGACCATTGCACCATATCCTGAATGACCCATTGTCCGAGCGCAGCCGACTCGCCCACGCTGCCAACACCGCCGCCAGCGATTCACGAGGCATCGTTACGCATTGGCCGGGGACAGTAGTGAACGCGCTATCGTGGGACGAATCACGCGGATTGTTCGACGTCGAGTTTGCCGGAGAGCACTCCGGTCGTGGCGTGTTCGATCAAATCATTGCCAACGTCGGATTTCGGCCAGATCACCGGATATTCGAGGAACTACAAATACATCTCTGTTACGCGACCGGCGGGCCGGTCAAGCTCGCCGCGCAACTGTTGGCCCATCCTGCGGAAGATTGCTTGCAGCAGGTCTCGGCCGGTCCAACGTCACTATGTACTTCCGAACCGAACTTCTACATCCTGGGTGCCAAGAGTTACGGTCGCAGCGCAAATTTCTTGCTTGCGACGGGTTTTCTGCAGATTCGCGATCTGTTCACGATCATTGGCGATCGAGAGAACCTGGATCTTTACCAAGGCGCCCTCCCTTTTCCGTAACGCCGGGTCTGTGTAAACCTGTGTGCTCACAAGTGGGTCGACCGGGCGATACGCTACGTGATTGTGGTAGCTCGATTCCGGCGTGTGGGCGTCTTGTTTGTAGGTAGATCGTTTAACGGCAAGCCGAAGGCGACTGAAGAGCGGCCAGCCACGCCATCGCCTTGCCGTTAAACGATTGTGAATATCCACCTACAATCGTGACGCTCACACGATT
>CAZFLF010000609.1:0-4893 GCA_964519825.1 uncultured Pirellulaceae bacterium
ATCAAATTCGCAAGCTTGTCCAATGATGATGGGACCAGAGCCAATCAGCAGAATCTTGCGGATGTCGGTTCGTCGAGGCACGTGGTGAGCTTCCGTGTTTTATTAAGGCGTGTTTTATTAAGGGAATCAGCGCATGGTACGGCGCAGAGCGAGCACCGAGTAAAATCGCTCGAAATTAACTTCGCTGGCATGACGCATCAAGGGGCCGGGTCGCCTTCGCCAAAAAGCGTGAGCATGAGCCGGCGAGGTCCGCCCCGATCGCGGTGCTCGCAGAGATAAACTCCCTGCCAAGTGCCAAGTTGCAACTGGCCCTCACGTACCGGAATCGTCACGGAGTTTCCCATCAACGAAGCCTTCACGTGAGCCGGCATATCGTCGGGACCTTCCAGAGTGTGAACGTACGGAGCGTCTTCTGGTGCCAGCGCGTTCAACGACATTTCGAGATCCGCCCGCACATCTGCGTCGGCGTTTTCATTGATCGTCAACGACGCGGAGGTGTGTTGAATGAAGACGTGAAGCAGGCCAACGCGAATTAGCCGCAATTCCGCCAAGCCATCAGTCACTTCCGATGTGATCAAGTGAAAACCACGCGGCCGAGCGCGAAGTTGTAAGGATCGTTGATACCATGACATGCGAGGGTCCCGGTGTCAGAATTTTTGTTGCGTTAGTTGCTTGACATTCGAAGGGCCACAGGAATAATTACGTGACTTTCACGCCGGAAGGCGAGAGGCTTCTAGACGGGGCCAACTAAATCCCACCAATTGGTCCCGGAGCTTGAACGCGGGGTTTATTACCTCGCATTTCCTCATTGATACATTCCGAGCATTTTGGCGGTCGCGACGGCTGCCGATTTTAATATACCGTTTGCTGTTGCAAGTAGAAGCGACGGCCCACACCGCAAAGGAGGTTTAAGAACCATGCATAAAATCAGAAATGTGTTTGAGGCCATTTTGAAGTATGGCCATGACGAGGACTTTGACCCGAACGACGCGGCGAACGAATTCGAGCCGACGGATGCGCCAGCCGGTTCGCCGGAAAAGATCGAAGTCCTGCGCAAGCGAGTTGAAGCGGGTTTGCACCTTTGGCATGCCAAAGATCGTGTGGATTTCACCGGTTTGACTGGTGCTATTCGCCCGCGCGAATAAGAATTCGCGGGAAGATGTGCACGACAAACTCGAGAGGGCCGAATTAGGCCCTCTTTTTTTGCGCGCCTCATCAACCAGAAGTCTATTGGCGACGAAACGAGCCAAGACGCGAATTCCCTGAATTCGTCCCTGAATTAAGCATACAACAGTTGTCCCGCAATCGTTGGAGCGACGAGTTCGCCGCTTCCGTTCGTCCGACCATCCCTTTGACGACCCGGAGGTGACAACGTACAAAGGTCGCAACGAATTGGTGACGTTGTCGCAAAGCGGCTCTCGCGAGGGGGAGCCGTGAACCTGGTCAGGCCCTAACCGGAGCAGCCATAAGCGGGGTACTCTTGTGCGAGGGCCGCTTTTCGGCAACTTCCCCAATCTTTAACTGGCCAATCGCTAACTAGCACGTGCCCGCAACTCCCGACGGTCAGCCGAGTTCTATGTCCCACGAACCCGCCGGATCTGTTGCTTCCACCTCCCGCAGACCCGGCGAGTACGTCGTGGTTGCGCGGAGGTATCGACCGCAATCATTTCAAGAATTAGTGGGACAAAACCAAGTATCCCAGGCTCTGGCCACGGCGATCAACACGAATCGTGTCGGCCATGCGTACTTGTTCACCGGCGCGCGGGGTGTCGGAAAGACTTCGACGGCTCGCATCTTTGCCAAAGCTCTGAACTGCAAGACAGGTCCCACGCCGACGCCGTGCAATGCCTGCGACATCTGCCTCGGAATTGCGACGGGTGAAGACATTGACGTGCTCGAAATCGACGGGGCCAGCAACCGCGGAATCGACGAAATCCGCCAACTTCGTTCCAACGTCAACATTCGCCCCAGTCGTGCTCATTTCAAGATTTACATCATTGACGAAGTTCACATGCTCACATTGCCAGCGTTCAACGCATTGCTCAAGACGCTGGAAGAGCCCCCGGAGCATGTGAAATTCATCTTCTGCACGACCGAGCCAGAGAAGATTCCGATCACCATTCTTTCGCGATGTCAACGTTTCGACTTTCCTCCGGTGGAAGTCCGATCGATCATCGATCGCTTGCGATTCATCGTGGAAACGGAGGGTGCATCGGCGGAGGAAGAGGCTTTGCAGCTGCTCGCGCGGCGGGCGAACGGTTCGATGCGTGATAGTCAGTCGCTGCTTGAGCAGCTCTTATCGTTCTGTCCAAGTCATATTACTGCCCAAGATGTCCATGCGATGTTGGGTACGGCGCGCGGGGGCCAGTTGGCTGCGTTGGCCAATAAGCTTACCGAGCGGGACGCAGCTGGGGCATTGCGCGAACTCGACGTGGCATTGTCGGAAGGGGTCGATGCCGGGCAATTGACCGAACAGCTTGTCGGTTATTTCCGCGATATGCTGGCGGCCGCGGTGGGCTGTGGTCCGGAGATGCTGTTGCATACGATGGCGGCCGAGTTTCCACAGCTCCAACAGACCGGCCAACGGTTGGGTTTGGAAACGTTGCTGGCATTGGTTCAGATCCTCGATCAGGCAGTCGGCAGGATGCGGTACAGCACTCATGTGCGGACCTTGTTGGAGCTGGCCATCGTTCGCATCTCCCGGCTGGAAAACCTGGATGAACTATCCGATCTCGTTGCGCAATTGCGCCAGGGTGCTCTGGCGCCGGCCCCTCGTCCTGCAGGCAGTTCCCAGACTTCCGGTCCGGAAAAAAAAAAGGAGCTGATGTTTTCCGCGGCACGACCGGTTGAACGAGGACCGATTGAGCAAGTTGAATCGGCCCGACCATCAGTTGAATCGTCCGCGGGTTCTCGCCCGATCGTGGACACCCAATGGTCTGCGGTGGAATCGCCGGGGTTGATATCGACTGGGGCGCGATCTGTCACCAGCGAATCTTCGGCGGAGGAAAGCGCGTCACTCGCCGCGGGAATGAACGCCCCGGAACTCAGCGCCGCGCGTGTGGAGGCGAGTTGGAAAGAAGCGCTTGCCGAGTTAGGCGACATGACGGCCGACTTCGCGCGGCAAGCCGACAGTATTCAATTCACAGGCCCGAATCGACTGGTCGCTAGTTTTCGCGCGGGATATACTCTGCACAAAGAGTATTGCGAGCGGCCTGAACGCCGCACGAAACTCGAAGCCGCCTTGGCGAAGGCAATTGGTCGCCCGGTTCGTTTGGACTTGGAATTGCTCCCTGGCGACAGTCAAACCGAGCAACGTCCGGCCCCAGTCCAAACGAATCGCCAGCGAATGCAGGAACGTCAGCGTCAGCCGCTGGTGCGCCAAACAATCGAAATGTTCGATGGCGAAGTCCTGCGCGTCGACGAACCGCGAGCCGGAGGGGAAGAACGCAGTTAACAATCTATGTTCCAGGAAATGTCCAATTTGGCGTCTCTTTTGCGATCGGCCGGTGACTTGCGCCGGAAGATGGAAACCATCGCCGACGAACTGAAAACAAAACGCGTGACAGGTTCCGCCGGTGGCGGAATGGTGGAAGTCGAAGCCAATGGCTTGGGTGAGATCCTGAGTGTGAAGATCGAGCCGGGCCTGGTTGAGCGTGGCGAGCGCGAAATGATCGAGGATCTGTTGCCCGCAGCGATCAATCAGGCTTTAAGCAAATCTAAGGATCTGCACCTCAGCTTGGCGAAGTCGGCAACCGACGGACTCTCGTTGCCCGGCTTGGAAGAAGCATTGTCGAAAATCATACCCCAATGACGCACTGGACCGCCCGGTCGAACCGCGCCCGGTCAAAACGCGCCCAGTCAAACCGCTCCGGGCCATGAACAAGACCTATGCGGTTGAAAAAGAAAGCTGTGACAGCCGCAGCAACGTGAAGGCAGACCGACCAGACAAGGGCGCGGCAGATAGAAAAACTCGCCTCTTACCGGCGAATAACCCATGGCGCAACTAACGGAATCGGTTGCACGATTGATCGATCAACTGGCCAAGCTGCCGGGCATCGGACGCAAGTCAGCTGAGCGGCTCGCCTATCACCTCTTGCGAGTCCATAAGCCGGATGCGCTAGCTCTTGCCGACGCCATCCGCGACGTGCGGGAAAATGTTCGCTATTGCCAGGCCTGTTACAATCTCGCCGAAGGTCCCCTGTGCGTCGTTTGTGTCGATCCCAAGCGCGATCAGGGGTTGTTGTGCGTCGTTGAGCAGCCCCGGGACGTAATGGCGTTGGAACAAGCTGGAGCGTACCGCGGACTGTACCACGTCCTGCTCGGACGTATTGCACCTTTGGACGGCATTGGTCCGGAACAACTCACAATTGAACCGCTTGTTGAGCGAGTTCGCCAGGGACAATTCCGGGAAGTCATCATGGCGACAAATCCAACGGTTGAGGGGGACGGTACGGCTTTGCACATTTCGAACTTGCTCGCCGATTACGCCGTGACGATGACCAAACTGGCCCGCGGTATCACGACCGGAAGTATCCTGGAATACACGAATAAAGAGATTCTTGCGGACGCCCTTTCTGGACGCCAAAAGTTCTGATTTTCGACGCGGGGATGCAATTGACGAAATGAAGGGTAGACTTGTCGTATAATAGGCACACCAATTGCTAAGACCTGCGTCAAGGAAATGTCACGGAGAGGCCATTCAGCGACAAAATCGGGTTTCACGGATTCGTCTCGCATGTGGTTGCGAAAAAGCAGCAAGTGAAAAAGTAGCAAGCGAAGTAGTAGCAAGCGAAGAAGTAAGAAAGTGAAAAAGTAAACACTCATGCGTTTGTCCTTTGGCCTTGAAACACGGCAAGTCCAAGTCCAGAAACTGGCTCCGCGGATGATCCAGTC
>CAZFLF010000610.1:0-4892 GCA_964519825.1 uncultured Pirellulaceae bacterium
ACGCCTGCGTCAGTTGCACGCCGGTCGCTTTGTCGCCAGGGAAAACGACAAACCACCCACCAGGCCGAACAGCAGGAAACGCAGCGTACCGAGTTTCGTTTGTGAGGCATCGTGTGTAGGTCACGTCCGTCAGCCCGCGAAATGCCTTAGTGCCCAGAGTTCGCTTGAACTTTTCCAGTTGTTTCGGCGACAAGAGCGACACGCGGAACTCATCCACCAAGACTTCGGCGGCGGCTATTTCGATTGATTCACCTTCGACCAGTTCCACCAACGTTACCGTGAATGATTCCATTGCCTGATTATGGCCTATGACCAACCATGAGCGACACCGTCCTTGGCCCAGCGATACGCGGCCACCGTAGTCACGACGAACCTCTTGTGATTGAATCGAAGCGCGTCACCTGGCAGGACGTTGACGATTCGTTTGTCCAGGTCATTCGCTAGAGTGCGACCGTTTTTGGAGTTCCCGTTTGCGTCCAGCGGAACAATTAGTTGCAAGCTTCGCGGCGGCGAACATTCCAGCGAGAAAATAATCGAGTAGACCAATCGACCATCGTCGGTCGCGAATCCTTCAGGCGGTCGCTCTGGTTGCATCGGTCACCTCCATGGGGGCAACAGGATGACATACCGCGAATCGAGAGGAAACCCGCGTTGACATTTTCTGACGTTGGGGAACCGAATCCTAAACCCAAAAGACCAGCGGCGGTCTGACGGAAACCCGACCCACGATGGCGGCGATCCAGATGTCCCATCAACTGTCCCAAAAAATGAGTTCCCAGGGCTTTGATTTGCGAAATGGCAAAATGGGACTGCAACACATGGAAACCCTGATTCGAGTGCCGGAGCGGATGACGGTCCGAGAATACGAACGTTATTCGGAATCGCACTTCGTTGAACTCTCAGTCAACATATGCTGATTTCGTAATGAGCTCATGTTTGCTTTCTCAGTCGGAACTCGGCATACTGCTGGCACTTTCACCGTCAAACGCCCTACTGGGCGGCTACGTTCGGCTACACGTCGGACGATGAACCTGATGGACGAAATCAAGATCGTGGACGAGTTCGGGACCCGATGGTCCGCAGTCGAACCGTTGGGGTTGTTAACCAACATCCTTCAGTGTCAATATGGAGAGAGCATTATGGTGACGAAACGAACGAGAGCATTGTCGGTCCTAGTCACTTTGGTCATGGTCAATCTGGCGGTTGTGTCGTACAACGTTTTCGCCAAGGGCGGCAATGGGAATCCAGGTGTGCTCCCACCCAGCGCCAAGTATCGGGGCCATACCTACGGCGAGTGGGGAGCGCGATGGTGGCAGGCGGCATTTGCGAGTCCTATCGTGGACGGCGACCATCCTCTCTTCTCTGGTGGAGCATTTGGAGGAGAGGATGGCGTGTTATTCCTGTCGGGAGTGGGAGGAGAAGCCATCGTGGAACTCACGATTCCACCCGGGACGGCACTGTTCTTCCCGGTTGTTAACTCCGAATGCTCGGTGATTGAGCCCGACCCGTTTCACGGAGACGACGAAGAAGAACTTCGCGATTGCGCGAACGATCACATTGACAACACCTCTGGGCGCTTCGCATTCATCGATGGTGTAGCGGTGAAGAACCTGGACGCCTATCGCGTCGAATCGCCACTCTTTGAGTTCGGGCCGCTGCCGGAGGACAACATCCTAAGCGCTCCCGCCGGAGCTACGTCAGTCGGGGTCGACGCGGGAGTCTATTTGCTTCTTGCGCCACTGAGTGTGGGAGAGCACGTGCTCTCTTTTGGTGGGACATTTGACGAGTTCGGTTTTTCAATCGACACCACGTACTTGATCACTGTAGTGCCGAAGAAGCGAAAGTGAGGTTCCTTGTCGTCGCTGGCCGGGGTGGGCGATTCGCTTGTGGTTTAGAGTTTTCGGACTCGACGAATAGAGAACAATTGTCGTTCCAAGCAGTGGCATACGGCAGTCGATCGATCGCGTTGCGCGTCTGTCCGACACTCGAATGGCACTAGCTTAAGCTTCAGAGCCATTGTGCTAGCGGCCGGCTTTTCGAATGAAACGCAGCTAGCACCCAGCGGTTGATTTCGTTCGGCCTCTTAAGCTAGTGCCATTCGTCCGACACTCCGACGCTCGCTGGTCACCGCGTGGCAACGCCGGAATGTGACCGATCGTCCCAACATCTCGTCACGTGTGAGACACGTCAACAAACCACCGATTTGGTACAGCCTGGGATGCGTCGAGATCTCGCGCCATTTGTCGGGTCGACAACACCGAACGACGCAGGCCAACTCGTCCAAGCGACGCCGATCAAAGGCATCGCCCGGACACTGAGCCGGACTCACGATGCAAACCGAACCAACTTGCAGATCGATGCAACTTGTTGCATCGTGACGGCCACCGTGGGGAGCCGGATGCGTTAACGGCGCACGTCCGGTTCTGGGAGGGGGAAGTACCCAATTGGACATGGTTAAAATCTTGTGACACCACCACGGGAAACCAGGTGGCAAACAGGGAAAACAAACCTTAACCTAAACCCGAGAGGGACTGCTCTACTCGCCCCGTCTGAGTACAACCGGATAGATCGCAATACGTTATCCCGACATAGGTGAGGCTTGTATGTCGACAAGTGAAATGGATTTTGCTCGGCGCAATATTGGAATGCGATGCTGCATCTGCATTCTGGTGCTTATTGCATTCCTCTACCTAGCGCTGGATGGACACCATACGAAAATCAACATGCTGTTTCCCGGCAGCACATTCGGAAATCCTCTGGATGAAATCGACGATCACATCACATGGATTCATGGATGGCCGGTCGCATGTTACGTCCGCAACTCAATTGATACTGCAACGATCAACACGACACCGGGAATAACTGACATCTTCGCAAAAGGCCTTCAATTCAGTTGTTTTCCGTTTGATAATTCACCGCCACTTGCCTTCAGCACGGTTGGGCTAATTTTCGACATTGCCGTGCTTATCCTTCTGCTGATTGGACTTTGGATGACCTTGCGGGCAATTCGGCTTCCCCGCATGCAATTTAGCATCCGTTCATTGATGATCACCACGGCCCTTCTCTCGCTACTTCTTGCGACAAACCTGCTGTTCTCGCGGCATCTGCTGACGCTTTTGTCTCTGTTCGCGGTTTGCTCCGCCTTGTTGTCTTGTCTTTGGAGAGTCGCACGAAGTTGGGCTTCGCAACCAGGAATCGCGGGATAAATCGGGTAAGGGCGGTCATTGCTGACCGCCCTCCCCACACCACCTAGCATGCGGGTCCGCACTAGGCGGTTCGACAAAGGGTGCAAATCAGAGCCCGAAGTAACTTCAGGAGGTGCGGAGCCGGTGTTGGTAGCAGCGGCGATCGCTTCCATCAGAGACTCTGGGAACAGACTCAAGGTTGGCTGCTCGCTCGGCGCCGACGCGGTACGTCCCGGTCGGGACAATGAACCTGTGGTCTCTTCGGACGAAGAGGGGTTCTCTCGCGTCGAGCCGAGCGATGGCTCCTCCTTGGACTTCATCGTTTGGTCCTTCCTGGCTCGATTGGTCTTCAATCGCCCGGATTGTGTCGTTGCCGCCCAGGCCGCTGACGCGGAGAAGTTCGATATCCCGGTCGAGCGGGTTGGCAGGCAAGGTGAACTGGAACGTTGCGGTCGTCGCGCCGGTGGCCGGGTCGCGGCGTTGAACCTGGAACGTAAAGGCGTTGAGTTGTTGAGCGGTAAGCTCGTCCGCCGCATCGGTGCCGCGAATTTCGATGATGTCGCGATTCGTTCCCCCCTTAATGTCATCGATATTCGTGTCTACGAGATCGACAGCAAACTGCAGTTTGTCTTCGCCGGCCTGTCCGTCCACGATGTCGGCGCCCAATTCACCTTCCAGCTTGCTCCCTGGAAATCATTTTCAGAGCCACCAGCCGGTCCAATCGAAGGTGTCTCGCTTTGAATACCTTTCCCATGCCCCCCTCGCCCAGCATGCCCACCACCTCGTAGCCCGGAACAATTGGCAAGTTCGTTGCCGTTTTTCTCACCTGACTTTCTTCAGAATGAATCGGAGAATTACCGCTAAGAACGGAGCTCGAGTTGCTATGGGAGGCGGCGCATTTCTCTCCGCAGATCGGACATACCATGAATGAGGGTGCTTCCGCGGATTCGCTGTCAACGGATATTTCCCACAGATGGCCGTTCGGACAGTGCAGTGCATTTGACATGGAACAAACCTGTCCACCAACTTGATTCGCATCCCTTATTTTCCACCTTTGCGCCAGCTCAAACCAAATCGCCGAGCGGAGGTGGAATCGATGCCCTCGAACGTCCTGGCGGTTTCCACTATGTCATAGCGAATTGAACGAACCAAGTCATTCATTTGCAGTACCGATCCGAAAGCACAACCTTGGTTCGTCGCGCAGTCCGGCTTACCGATGACGGTCAGTGGCGAGTCGTACATCCGTCGGCACGCGAATCGTCAAACAAAATATCCAATGCGAACAATTAGAGACAACCTAAATGGCGTCAAATTTCTCAACGATGCCACCGTTCACGACGACGGCATCCGGAACAATCTGACCGGCTTGCGGCAGTCTGGGGACTGCGGCTTCCGCTAGAAACCCATCAAATTAACGCCTAAACTCTTCCCGATTAGAAAAATCGTTAAATCTTTGCACCCATTTCTTTGGGGCCGGCGTAATTAGTGGCAAGGGGAAATTCTCTTTGATTCATGCTGAACCTGATACGGAAGAACTGGTGAGACGAGCCTCCGCCGGGGATGACGCCGCCGGCGAGGAGCTTTTGACGCGTCATCGCGGCCGGCTCAAGGGGATGATCTCCGTGCGCATGGACCGCCGGCTGGCCAATCGTGTCGATCCCTCCGATATCATCCAAGACACTCTGATTCAAGCCGCCCGGCAACTGC
>CAZFLF010000611.1:0-4888 GCA_964519825.1 uncultured Pirellulaceae bacterium
CCAGAACCTCCAAGGCCGATGATTGCCCACGGGCGTAAATCACATCCATGATCTGCCGCTCGCGGCGGCTGAGATGCTGCTCGTGACGCTTCGCCATGGTGATTCCCGTCGAGATTGCGATTCATCCATCCCACTGGCTAAATTTTTAACCTGTCTGTTTTCGGGCGTCAAGCCCAAGTGGCTAATAATTTAGCCTGTCGAGTAACTGGTCAAGGGCCGAGTGTCCAGGGCCAGAAGACCGGTTCTCAATCCTGGACCTTCTTCTGGCTCTCGTCCCTCGACTCTCGACACTCGACCGTCGTATAACTATCGCTATGGGCGACATCCGCCAACATCAGCCGGTCTTGCTCGTGACGGCCGCATCCAGCCGTTACGACGACGCGCTGATCTGGGCCCGGGCGCGAGTCGAACGCGATTGGGGCCCCACTGCACTCGTCAGCGAGCGGTTTGATTTTTCCGAGACCCGCTTTTACGAAGCGTCGATGGGAACGGAGATCAAGAAGGAACTGTGGGCATTCGAGCGGCTTGTTGATCCCGCACAACTCGCCGAGCTGAAACACATCTCCAACGACGTCGAGGACGAATTTCGCCGCCTGCATGATTATCCGGAGCCGCGGCCGCTGAACCTCGATCCGGGCTATCTTTCTGAAGCCAAGCTGGTGCTCGCGACGACGAAGGACCGCGATCATCGGCTCTACTTGGATCGCGGAATTTACGCGGAGGTGACGTTGTATTACCACGGGCGCGCCTGGCAGTCACGTCCGTGGACCTATCCGGATTACCAGCGGTCCGACTATCATCAGTTCTTCACTCGTTGCCGCGAATATCTGAGGCAACGATATGGCAGGACGACTCCCCGACCGCAAAGCGACAACGCATGAAGTCCGACGATCTGTTGTGGTTCATCGCCGGCGCGGTCGTGCCGAGTTTCTTCGCCTCTTGGCTGGCCACCTGGGTCATGCGCCGTCTGGCACTTCGATTTGGACTGATGGACAAGCCCAACGAACGCAAGGTCCACACCATGCCCATGCCGATGGGGGGTGGTTTGGGAATCTGGCTGGGAATGATGTTCACGTTTGCGATCGGCACGGTGGCACTGTTCTACATACGGGGACTTGATACGGCGGCGCAGTCACGACTCGTTCCAGCGGTTGCGTTACCGCACCTTGCGGGGCTATACGATCGGCTGGGTGGTTTGTGGATTTTGCTGGCGTGCGGCACGGCGTTGACGGTTCTTGGGTTACTCGACGATCGGTTTGGGCTGGGATGGAAAATGCGACTGGCGATCCAGTTTGGCGTGGCACTGTTCTGCGTTGTCCAGCAAGGATGGCGCCTGACGGCATTTATTGAACTACGGGAATTCGGCTGGCTGGTTTCCGTTGCGCTTTCCACTGTTTGGATCGTCGGATTGATTAATTCGTTCAATATGCTCGACAACATGGATGGTCTGTCGAGCGGCGTGGCGGCAATCGCGGCAGCCATTCTTGCCGCCATGTTGCTGCTCCATCCCGATCCGGTCACACAACGGCCGCAGCTGTTCGTCGCCGGGTTCTTGCTGGTGCTTGTGGGAGCCACCGCTGGATTCTGGCTGCATAATCGCCCTCCGGCGAAGATTTTCATGGGAGACGCCGGCAGCTATTTGATTGGCTTCAGCATTGCGATTGCCACGCTCTTGGCGACTTACACCAGTTACCAAAGCGCGACGCCGTGGGCGGTGTTTGCCCCGCTGTGTGTCATGGCGGTGCCGCTGTATGACATGGTGACCGTGCTCTATATCCGCTGGCGCGACGGTCGCAGCTTGTTTCAGGGGGACAAAAATCATTTTTCACATCGGCTCGTCGAACTCGGATTCTCCAAGCGCTCGGCCGTGTTGACCATTTACTTGACGACCGCCACCTGCGGGCTGGGAGCATTGCTCCTCCACCGAGTTGACTGGACAGGCGCGATCTTGGTCGTGCTGATGGTTGTGTGCGTGCTGTGTCTTATCGCACTGCTTGAATCGACGGCCCGGCGCAAGCTCAATCGGAACGGACAGCAACCCTAACGATCTCCCCATGAGCCGTCGTCGCCGAACTTCTGCTGTTGAGCCACGAGCCGATTCGCCGGCGGACGATCGGCTGCGGCCTTTGTGGCTCTTTGGGCTGACGGCGCTCTGCGTCGCGACACCGATTCTGCCGAGCGAGACGGTCTTATTTGGCGGTTCGACTCTGGTGCTGATGCTCGTGTGGTGGCTGTTATTACTAGCCTGGACTTTGACCGGCGTGGTACGCGGACGTTTGGAGTTAAAACTTGGGCCGGCGACTTGGGCGTTGCTCGCGTTTCTGGCGTGGCATTCGACGAGTGCACTCGTCATGGCCTGGCACGGACACCCGCGTGCGACGTTCAATATGCTGTGGCAGTGGCTGAGTCTCGGGACGGCTTTTTTTCTAGCCCGGCAACTCATCGTCACGGCGGCGGAACGACGAGCGGTCGTAGCCGTCATGGTTGCTCTCGCGGTGAGCTTTTCCGTCGTCGGCTATTACCAGTATTTTCGCGAACTGCCGGCGACCCGGGCTCTCTATCAGAAAGACCCGGAGAAAGTTCTACGCGAAGCCGGAGTGGATGCTCCGCCTGGCACGCCACAAAGAAAGTTGTTCGAGGACCGGCTGAACAGCACGGAGCCGATTGCGACGTTTGCGCTCACCAATTCGCTGGCCGGATTCCTCTCGCCATGGCTGATCGTCGTGCTGGGCATCTTACTCACAAATTGGAACATGACCGGAGACGCCCGTTGGACGCGGATCGCGGGAATCGTGGCCGCGGTGTTGATCTTGGGCTGTTGGATGTTGACCAAGAGCCGCACCGCCTGGTTGGCGACGCTGGGCGGGATCGTGTTGCTGGTGGTCTATGGGCGTCGCGCGGGCTGGCGCCCGGACTGGAGAATCGTCGCCGGAGTTGGAGCCGCAGCGGTTGTATTGCCGTTTCTGGGGGTGGTCGTCGGAGGGTTAGATTGGTTGGTCGTGCTGGAGTCGTCGAAGTCGTTCTTGTATCGCGTACAGTACTGGCGCTCGACGGCGCAGATGATTGGCGACTTTCCGTGGTTCGGCTGCGGTCCCGGGAATTTCCAGCAGTACTACACCGCGTATAAGTTGCCCGAGGCGAGCGAGACGATCGCCGAGCCGCACAATTTCTTATTGGAAGTTTGGGCTACTGCGGGAACACCGGCCTTGGCCTTACTGCTCGGCATTTTCATTGGTGTGGTTTGGCAAGTCTGGCGCGCGGAAGGCAAGTCGACGTCAGATCTAAGCCAAGGGGCCGGCGATGAGTCACGCTTAAACGACTTGTCCGAGCATGGTTCGGTCCGCGCGGTGTATTGGGGAGCCCTGATGGGCGGGCTTGTCGGCTACGTGTTATGTGGATTCATGGAAGGGTATTTTCCCAGTCCGGGACTGGTTGTGCTGGGTTTTCCCGCAGCAGCGGGAGTCCTGGTGCGTATTCATCGCTGGGTTTGCGAAGGACGGCTGTTGTGCGCAGTCTTGGCGACCGCGATCGTCGTAATGTTGGTGAACTTTCTCGCGGCGGGTGGGATCGGTTTCGCGGGAGTTGCACTGTCGTTGTGGCTGCTGGCGGCATTGTTGCTGAACCAGGCCGAGGCTGATCGACAGTCGCCACCGGAGGTGTGGAACCGGACGCTCAGACGATGGCCGGCAATCGGGATAACGGTTGCGGTTGGTGTATTGTTCGTCTGCTTCCATCAAACAGCTTATTCACCCATCACTGAGGCGCAGACACTGCTTACGGACGGCAACACACGCCGCATGCTTGGGCAGCCGTTACCGGCTTTGACTGCATTTCGCCGTGCCGCGGATGCCGATCCGTTTTCGCCCGAACCTTGGGAGCGCGCGGGCGAATTAGCGAACGAGATTTGGGTGCAGTCTGGAGAGCATTCGTTCGAAGAGCTGTTTCGCGTTGCTGTTCGGGAGAATTTGGCTCGAAATTCTCGGTCAAGTAACGCCCACATGCTCGTCGGACACCAATGGCTCGCGGCGTATCGCCGGTTTGGCAAGCGGGATTATCTGGATCAAGCCGTCGGCTATTATGGAATCGCTGTCAAACTGTATCCGAATTACAATCTGGGCCGTGCCCAATTAGCCTGGGCGTTGCATTTGGCTGGGGAGGATAAGCGGGCGAAAGTGGAAGCCGACGAGGCCTTGCGGCTGGACTCGTTAAACCCACACCAGGAGCAAAAACTGGCACGGCAGAGGCTTTTCGATGCGACACCGTCCGATGCCACCCAGCCCGCTCCACCCGGGGACCGTTCAGCCGAACAAATGCTCCGCGAATTACGTAATCGTTGAATGGGTAAAAGCGGCCCAAAGCCGAACGGCCGCAGCAAGTTAACGACAGAGGACAGAATCATGCGAGTGTGGCTGCTCTCCTTGGTGGCGATGGTATTAGGGGCTTCGACTGGCCTTACAGTGACATGGCTGGAGTTCCGCGGTGTTGGCGAGTATTTCAAGCCGGAGTCACGCATGAAGGCAGGACAGCCCGCCGATTCCTCCTCACCGTCGGGGCCATTGGCGGTGGTCGTCGGAGGGACGAAGTTTGACTTCGGAACCATGAACTATGACCAGTCGCAGGAAAAGACCTTTGTCATCCGCAATGACGGCAACGAACCGTTGGAAATCTCGTGGAATGGGGAGAGCTGCGGTAAGTGCATTCAGAACAAACACCACTTCACTCACGCCACGGTTCCACCCGCAGGAACGTACGAGGTGATCATCACCTACGCCACGCGGAAGGCGGTAACCCAGTTCAGCGAATCGGCCTACTTGAAGACCAACGACCCGCGTTACGATTCCATGCAGCTGGGTATCACGGGGTTTGTGACAATGGCATTAAAGTTGGA
>CAZFLF010000612.1:0-4882 GCA_964519825.1 uncultured Pirellulaceae bacterium
TAAATGATCCGATCCATCAGCTCGCCCTCGCTGTCGACAAGTTTTCCCCAACGGCGGGCCAGGTGAGCCAACCGGAATGGCTGGGAAACTCGGCGGATGACCGCAGTTCGCGATAGCACTTCCGTTCCTGCAGACGGTCGCTAGGCTGGTCCACTCTCGAAACCAACACCATGAGCAAGGAAAGTAGCTCGTTATGACCACCTCGCTACCCACCTCCCAGCCGCCAGCTGCTTCGCTGGCGCTGTCCCAGATCGAGCAGCCGTTCGTGGGACGGTGGAATCAATTGATCAGCACGACCAATTGGGAGAAAGGGCGAATTATTCACGACTGGCGCGAAGCGCTCATCGTTGCCGGTGTTCCGGTCGCAGACTACGCGGACGAAGCTTGGAGTCGCCGTATTGGTGGAGTCACGAGTCAACATGTGGGCCGGCTGCGTCGAGTATTCCAGCGGTATGGCGCTTCCTACGATCGATATCGTGGGCTGTATTGGAGCCACTTCCAAGCGGCGATCGATTGGGACGACGCTGAGATGTGGCTGGAAGGCGCTGTGCAGAACACCTGGTCCGTATCCGCGATGCGTCGCACGCGTTGGGAGACGCTAGGCGCGGTCCCTGCCGATCGACCACGCGATGAAGATGTGGTCAGCGCGGAAGTCGACGAGGACTGTAATCCGTCACTGGATCGTTCTCGAACGACAACCGACGGGCGAGCGCACTACGAAGGTGGACCGCCCATTCCGGAAGGGCCGGACTTCGGGGACGCGGATGAGACCACCAGTGGTTCACGCTCTCAGGGAGGAATGAGCGGCTCGGGCGAAGATCGCGCGGTGGTCCCGCCGGTGCGGCCATTTGAGAACCTCGGAGAATTGCCGCCGGATCTCGCCGACGCGTTCGACGCCTTTAAGCTGGCGATTTTGCGTCACAAAGCCGAAAGTTGGCAGCAGATCGGGCTCGACGACGTCTTGGGAAGTCTCGACGCACTGAAGGAACTCGCCCTCGCCCCATCCGCGGAACAGTCGCCGTTCTGATTCCCGGAGTGGCGACTTCGACCTCTGGTCCTTAACGCAACTAGGAGTGTGGTGTCGAGCCACTACGTTTTGATCTGCAGAATGTCTCACGCCAAGACGCTAAGGCGCAAAGGTGGAACAGCTTCTCGCAGCCATGCTCTTTGCGTCTTGGCGTGAGCCCTCTTCGAACTGCGAGCTTACTCCACGGTCGGTAAGATCACGTCGGCGCGCCAGCAACGCTTCAACTCTTTAATGATGCCGAGGAATTTTTCAAGGTTGACTGGCTTCGGGATGTAGCTATCCACGTGGAACAGTTCGCACTTCGTTCGATCTTCTTCATGTTCGGAGGCAGTCAGTACCACTACCGGCAGGTCCTGCAATGTCTCGTCTGAGCGCAATTCGGCTAGTACCTCCAACCCAGTTTTCTTGGGCAGCATCAGATCGAGTAATACGAGGTCCGGCTTGGGAGCCTGGGCGAAGCGTCCTTCTTGCCGCAGAAACTGAATGGCTTCTTCTCCATCGCGCACGAGGGTCAATCGATGTTGCACGTTTCCTCCACGAAGCGCTTCGATGGTCACTCGCGCATCCATCAAGCCATCTTCCACCAGCAGGATTTCCATTGGACGGCCGACCAATGAACGGGACATCGGAAACCTCTTCTTGCAGATCGAGTGACCAAAATGGACAACCTTGCCGCAATTCACCGACAAGCGTCGCCGGTCAGTATACCCGCACACGCCGATCGTCTCGACTCGCCGGATTTGCGGCGGTTCGACTCTCGCCTAGCATTTTTCGACGGTTGTATCGATTAGGCAATCACGGCAAGACGTTTTCAATAACCGATTGGTAACCAGCCCATTCACGCGGCGCAGTCGGCAAACTCACCTAGCAAAAGACTCCAATTGTTCGGGTCGTATTTGGACTGCGTTCCATTCTGTTGATCCTATGCCGGCTATTACGATGTTGATGTGGACGACTGACGTGCTGCCCAAGTTCGGCGTCGAATCAAGGAAGCGAATATGCGCCACAGAAACATTGTTGGCTGGTCGAGTCTTGTCCTGTTGGCCGGACTCGTACGGCTGGCAGCCGCGGGTGAAGGGATCGCTCCCTGTCAGAATTGTCACGCAGGCGATGGTTGCTATCGGGAAGTCGTCACGCATCGGTGCGTGCTTGTGCCGGATAGGAAACCGATCAAGAAGACCGTCTACGAGTGCAAGGACGTACCATACTGCGAACACCGCTTACCGAAGTTTGGGCATTGCGATTGCTGCCCGGAATGTGCGGCGTGCCCGAAATACAGGAGAGTATTGATCAAGCGTGAGATCGTCGTCGGTGAGATTTGCACCACTAAGTGCGTGGTCGAGGAAGTGATCGAACGAGTGCCAGCCCCCTGTTGCCACTGCGGACATGTGCCGTACGGAGACGGCAACGGCTCGGCTCAAGAGATTCCGGGAGCACCGGCTCCTCCCACGCCCACGCCGGACGCCAGGTCGGTGTGGCTCCCCCCCACACCAGAATCCGTTGCGCCGTCGCTCGTCAGGTAGGCCCACCCGTGGTCGCGTCTCTCCGAGACGCGCACCCCAGCCTGATTTGACGTTCCGCTTCAGAAAAAACTCGGTGCAGCAGGATCGTGTTGCTGGGTCCAACAGTTTCTTTCGCTAGGGCACGAGTCTCGGAGAGACTCGGCCACGTCCGAGACGCGCACCCCAGCCTGATGTGACGTTCCGCTGCAGAAAAAACTCGGCGCCGCGGGATCGTGTTGCTGGGTGAGGCAATTTCTTTCTCCGCGAGCTCCGGTCGATTCGACAATCCGATGGCGCCGAGATGTCCCGGTTCGGATTTTGACTTCGCGAGCCTGGGGCCCTCCCATTCCTAACGCGTAGCAGCGAGAATAATCTACAGCTCATTCGTATGATTTGCTGGACGCCCAGTCCTTTCGAAAGGATCGCACTGCCCGTATGACCGCCGAACTGGCTGAACAACTTGCCGATGCCATCAGTTCGTCCGACGAACTCGGCGCCTATCAGCAGTTGGTTGGAATCGATTGGCTTGCGCACGCTCCTGACGAGTCGGTACGCGATCTGTTTCGACAGCTCAATATTCATCTCCTAGACGGCCGACAGATCAATGAGCGGTTTCTGGCGGGAACGTTGCGCGAACTGGTGCGCCGCACCTACTCTGGGGGTTCGCGACGTTGGAAGCAATTGTCGGCGGAGTCGCGCGCGGCAGCGGTGGAGTTGTATCAACGGCTGGGACCGGCGATGACCCCGCGGTACTTGCTCTTGCAACTGCTGGCCGTCTCTCGCAGCGTGGAGGATTTGACCGATTTCGCCGACTTGATCGTGAACGATCCACCGACCGATGTGACCGCCGCCGCCGTCGCATTTGGTCCGCTGCTGCAGAACAAAGATTACGAACCTGAAGCGTTATTCCCCGGATTGCTCGATGCGTTGAGCCATCCGGCGGTTGCTCCAGTCGTTATCGATTTGGCCAACTTCGTCACGCGCGAGCGGCTTACGGCCGAGCATCCCGCCTCCTGTCGCAAGGAACAATTGGCGGCCTTGTTGGGCGCGTTGGTCCAGCGTTTGGGCCGAGTCGAAGAGCGTCCAGCCGAGGTAGCCGCGGACGAACGTCAATTAGCCGTGATCGTTACGGCAAGCATCGCGCTCGCCGTTTCGCTGTGCGATGCACTGGCATTGATCGGCGATTCCGCGGCGGTGGGCAAGCTGTACCAGGCGTTGGAGCTACGCCATCGACGACTCCGCACCGAGGCGGCGGCGGCGCTGGCGCGATTGGGCGAGGAAAAGGGACGCGAGATCTTGGTGTCGATGGCCGCCGAGCCGGTCGCGCGGTTGCGCGTCTTGGCTTATGCCGCCGAGCTTGGATTCGAGGAACGACTTGACGAGAAATTCACGACGTCCGCCGCCCGGGCCGAATCGGAATTGGCGTTGTGGCTGGCGCAACCCGCGCAGCTCGGTTTCCCGCCGTCGCGGTTGGAACTTGTCGATTCACAGACGCTGTACTGGCCCGGCTTCGATGAACCGGTGGAATGTTTCTTGTTCCGCTTTGCCTATGAAGTCGGCGCGGGGGAGTACACGAACATCGGCATCGCGGGACCGCTGTGTCATGCCTTCGGAGCCGATCTGGCCGATTTGCCGCCGGATGATATCTACGCAGTCTGCGCGGGCTGGCAGGTCGAGCATGAAGAGATCTACGAATTGGATGCGAGCCAATTGACCGTGGCCCAGCGTCTGGAAGTTGTGCGACTCGAGCGGCGTTTGCACGACGACGGCTATGATGCAATCCAACCGATCAAGCTTGGCGTGTTTTTCGGTGAACGGACGTTGGTGGCCCGCGCCAACCGCGAGGGGCTGCCGGGAATCGCCGTCGCAAGCCTGGCGGAAGTGCAATGGCATCCCACGCCTGGTCGCCCGCGCCCGCTCGGGCCGCATGAAGCGTACTGCCTGTATAAAGGTCGCAAGTTGCTCCGAATATTCAACACTTAGTATGGAACTGCCACACTCGACCTCGCGTTCAAGAACGAAACGTCACCTTCTGGTGCTACGGGCGATCGTGGGTTGGGCAGTCGTCGCGCTTGCCGCCCAGCCATTGCACGCCGAAGGGGATTGGGAAGTAACTCCCGCCAGCGAACAGGCGCTGCAGCAGGGCCTCGAGTGGATGGCTGCCACACAAGGTCCGGAGGGAAACTGGTCGTCCAATGACGCGGGATTGGTCGGGATGGGAGCGTTGGCGTTCATGGCGGCCGGGCATGCTCCGGGCCGCGGAAAGTATGGAAAGGTCGTTGAACGCGCGCTGAATTATGTCGTCACCAATGCCCGGCCGTCTGGCTTGTTGAACGTGTCCAACCCACAACGT
>CAZFLF010000613.1:0-4873 GCA_964519825.1 uncultured Pirellulaceae bacterium
ATACGATTTTCGTCGGCACCGTCAACGGCGGTATCTGGAAAACTCAAAATGCGCAGATCGAAAACTTTCAGGGGATTCCCGGTCCTTTCTGGGAGAACCTGACCCCGAACCAAGCTAGCCTATCGATCCGTGATTTGGAGTTCGATCCTTCCTCGCTAGGTGTCGCAATACCTGCGAATCAGGAAAGACTAGTTGCCGGTGTGGGGACTTCTGGTTCTTTTTCTCGCCGCATCGGCGGTGCCCGGGTGGGTCTGCTCGTTTCGGAGAACGGTGGCGCGACGTGGCGTGAGGAAAACGCCGGTGGCAAACTGACAGAAAAGCAAGTGAGCGCCGTAGCTCCCCTGGGCGACATCGTTTTAGTGGGTCTGGATAATGAGAGTGCTGCGTTCGGGGACGGCGGCGTGCTGCGAGTTACGCTATCCAATCCAGCCGCTTCCAGTTTTGTGAATGCCTCCAGGTTTCGAACCGAGTCGAACCTGCCCCTGGCGACCATCGGGCGAGCATTAGATTTGATACGCGATCCAGTAGACACCAGCGTGCTGTACGTCGCACTGCCCGACGCCACACGCGTTGAGGGGCTCACTACTGTTGCGGAAAGCGGTATTTATCGTTCGACCAACGGCGGTGAGGACTGGACCCGAATTAGTCCAGAGTTCGTCAACGACAAAATCATCAGCAACCTCGTCGGTTTGCCTCCGCCTGTCGCAACCGACCGGGTCATTCTTTCTGTGCATCGCAGTGCCGGCAACAACGTCCTTTATGCTGGCGTCGTTAATAACAAGGCGATCAGCGCATTGTTTCGTCTCGACGTTAAGGCCAACGTTACGGCCGACGATTGGGATCCGATTAATTTCCCCGCTGTGCATGAAGGAAAACACGGCGACCTGCACTTTTCGTTGGTTGCTCATCCGACCAATTCTCAAGAGGTGTTCGTGGGGGGCGATATCAAGAAGGACGGGGGCACTGCCCAAATCGTGCGCGTCGATACATCGCAGGTGCCGGCACGGCTCTCTCCGCTGACCCGCGTCGGAGATTCACCGCATCCCGATAGCCGCGGTTTGGTTTTTGACGCAGCTGGAAGTTTGATCGAGGTCGACGACGGTGGCATCTACCGCCACAACGCGCCATCGAACCTCGATCCAATAACCGACGGCGACTGGCTATCGCTCAACAGCAACCTGGCCGCAATAGAGGTCTTGTCGGTCGATTGGGACGCCAACCAACAACGTCCGATTATCGGCACGCAGGATAATGGCACGGCAATCAACATCGCGTCGACTGGGATCTTCAAACAATTGCTCTCAGGGGACGGGGTGAAAGTCCAAGTTGATGACTCCCGAGCTGGCGTTTCCGAGACTTACTTCAGCGCCCAGGGCCTGATTTCGCTGAAACGGCTGAGGGACGTTAGCCCATTTCCCGAATCGCAGCGGAAAGACGCGCGAGAAGTCGGATTAGCAATATTCCAGGACAATGGGCAACGGGCCGGCAATACGCGTTTGACGCCACTGCTCATCAGCGAACCTCTTAAAGGGTTCGACCCCACGATGGCCTTCACTCCGGCATTTGCGATTAATGCCGTCGACCCGTCGAGATTGGTGATCGGTTCCAAAATCCTTTACGAATCGCTTAACAAGGGCGAATCGCTAACTGTCCAGGGAAGCCTTATCCCCGGCGATACCTCCGGCATTATCCCCGCCAACGGCGATGGCATTGACAACGATTCAGACGGCGTACCCGACGAAGGGGACGAGTTCCAGCCGCCCGCGCCCTTGGAAGGAAAGGGAAGTGCTTCCACCTCGATTTTTGTGTTAGCTGCGGGTGGCTTCTTAGGACCGATTCCGGATCCCAATATCCTGTACGTCGGCTTTGGGTCCGGAGAGGTATTCGTGCGCCGCACAGGACAGGCGCTGGCCAGGACCGTCGATCCCCTTACCCGAACGAGTAACGGCGCACCTGTAAATGATATCGAAGTCGACCCTCAAATGAGCCGCGTGGCATATGCGTCGACGTTGACCGGCGTCTTCCGCACGAACAACTTCGGCGATGCCTGGTTCAATATTACCTCCGACTTGACCACCAAGGTCGCCGAAATTACAGGTGTGGAACTAGTCAAATCGCCGCTGTTCCAAACCCCGTCCAAACAAGCCACAGACATTCTTCTGGCCAGCACTACGGACGGTGTTTTCTTCACCGTCGTTACCGACGAACACTCGACCACCAACCCATTCGTCGGCACTTGGACTCGCCTGGGTACCAGCCTGCCGCGCATACGGGTTCAAAGCCTGGAGTATGACGAGCGATCGGACATGCTCGTCGCCGGCACATTGGGCCGTGGCGTGTGGGCGCGACCAGGTATTGCGACGGAACTCGATTTCCATCGGCAGCTCACCGGCGACACGGCTTTGGCGTTCCTTCCAGGTAAAAGCACAGGCACAGGCAATTTCGTGATCGACGGCGTCAGCATCATTCGTAGCACGGGCGACGTCCTGCCGCTGGCCATTCAGCGCCACGAACTGCGTGGTGATTTCGACCTGTCGTTCAATGGCAGGCGAGTCGGCACGATGGTCTTTTCCGAACGGTTTTTCAGCGAAACGAATCCGTTTTCTCAGTCCGGCCATTTCATATTCGCACCCGAGGCCTTAAACGATCCACTGGTCGACGATGAGCCCAACGTAAGAGGCTTTCAGGGGGTAGTTAGCGTCTTGTATCGGCAAGGCTCCGATCCGACGCCGCAGAATTTCAGACTTGAAGTGCACAGCGGAATGTCGGAAGGCGTTGACTTCACCAGCCACAGCTTCGTACCCGAGGTAATGGCGCTGCAACAACGCTTGAACTTTCAGGATGCCCGCGATTTCATTGGCAACCGACTCGTCGTGGATGGCATTCTTGGCCCGCTCACCGAACAAGCGATCAAGAACTTCAAGTCGCGGACTTCCGGAATTCCGGCGGCCAATGAGACGCCCGTGATCAACCGTGTTTCGTCCCAAAATTTGAACAAGAATCCTCTGCGACCACTATCTTTGCTGTCGGAGAACCAGATCGACGTATCGTCCGGCCTGGAACAAATCAGCAAACGTCTGGTTGGGCTCAACGATGTTGGCGCGCTCGATCGGCCGCTGCCACTCGTCGGTTCGACCGATCCCGCGGTGATTGCCGCCGATCCCTTCGCCGCGATTACATTAGGCAGGGCGAATGATCCTGGCACGATTCTAGCCCGAGATGTATTCGAACCGCTGCGCGAATTCATTGAACTCGATTCGACGCCGACCACGGGCGAGTTTAACTCGTTCATTGCCGGCCGGCCGGAATCCACCGGTCTGTCGAATGTCACGTTCGACTTGCAACCGAACACGTTTCGTGTGTCGTTCGACGTTGCGCAATTTGCCACCACTCCCCGGCCGCTAGACCTCGGTCCCGCGGCCCGCGAAGCGGACTTGAACGTATCGGGCAACCCCACGCTCGATCTGGACACGAGCCTGATTGCAAGTCTGAGCTTTGGGCTCGATCTGACGAAGCCGAGTCTGAACGACGCATTCTTCTTGGAAGTATCCGCATTCAGGATCTTCGCATTGGCTGCCGCCATTGTGCCGTTCAATCTGCAAGGCGGATTCGTCGATATCACGGCTTCGAACCCGCTTTTCGCGCTGGAAGGACTCGTGCAGATCGCCGCCGCAGATCCGGGTGGCAATGGCGCGCGTCTGACGCTCGGCGAGATTCTTCAGAACCCGCTCGCCAACATTTTCACTGTAACCGCTGAGGGTTCGGCGACGAGCACGATTCCGGTATCGGCTAATCTGTTTGGCGCCAATCAGATGGGCACGATCGCCGTGGGAGCGCCAAACAATCTGTTCTCTGGTGCGCCGCTGGCAATCGATACCACGGGACTAGGCGCGCTGCGACAGCTTGTTGCTCTGGATACCACGGAGCTTTCTGCGACCTTTTCCCAGCTTGGCACGTTCCTGCAAAACTTGCGGACAAGCGATGTGCTTGATGACCGAGTCAAGTTCACCGCCAAGTCGACGCTGGGTGAGGTCATTGACTTGTCGCAGGTTTGGAAGGATCGCGTTACCGGATTATTTGTGGAGTCCAACGGGAAAGCGGCAGTAAAGACGTTGCAGGAATTGATCACGGGTCTCGGAACGTCGCTGACTGGCGGCAGCTTTAATTCGGTGACGAAGGTCTTGTCGCTCGACTTGAATCTTGCCAGCAACATGGCAGCTCGCAAGGTGCCTCTCAACTTCCAAGAAGGACTCGGCGATCTGTCCCAGGTCACGACCAGCAGCACCGGCGATTTAAGCGGCGATGCGGCAGTCGTATTTACTCTCTCCATCGATCTCAGCCAACCGGTCGGCAACGGATTTTCGCTCACCAATAACACCGCACTGAATACACTCAACGCGGGTCGCGGTATCACCGGTGTGGGCACTCCGGACGGTAAGACCGATCTGCGATTCACACTCAGTAACGGCGTGTCGTTCGAGGTGAATCTTGACGGGTCCTCAACCGCGGGAGATGTGTTGAGCAAGATCACTGCCGCCGTACCAGCTGCAGTCGGTACTGCCGGCTTCGATGTCCGCATCGACGGCGATCATTTGGTCTTCACCGATAAAACGCGCGGCGAGGCTTCCGATTTCTCTATCGTCGGTGCGAACGGGTCGCTTGCTGGACTTGGCGGCGTGGGACTGGGAATCCTGGCCAAGATGGAAATGCCGAACGACGCAGGCGAGTTCGTGATTCACGGCCTGCCGCTGCATGGCGATACTCTGGCAAATCACGCCTTTCTGGTTGTCGCCGGCGCCAACGTGCCGCGGCTCACGGGAAATGCAAACCTGGTTGCCGCCGATGTCGACGGCACCAGCATGTTGAACCTCGT
>CAZFLF010000614.1:0-4868 GCA_964519825.1 uncultured Pirellulaceae bacterium
AACCCGCTCAACGATGATGACCTCGCCGAGTTCGTGAAGCTGCAAAAGACCTTCGCCGACTCGCCCAAGTCGTGGAGTGTGGCCGCCAAGAGCATCGACCCGGCGACTTACGACCTCTCCGTGAGGAACCCCAACGGCGGCGAGGAAGTGACGCACCGCAGCCCGCAGGCGATCATGGACGAAATCGCCGCGCTGGATGCTGAGAGCGCGGAGGTGCTGGAAGCCATCCGGGGGCTGCTATGAAGAAAGCGCAGCGTTCCATCACTACAACCGGCGGGAGAGATGCCACAACGCGACACATCCCCGGCGATCATGCACTGGCAGTTGGGATGCCGGTCATGGTCGTGCCAGTTGGATGGACGTGGACGAAGCTGACCGATCTCGCCCGGCTTGAATCAGGACACACACCAAGCAGGAAGCACCCGGAATACTGGCACGGCGAAATACCTTGGATCACTTTGACTGATGCGCGACCGAATCACGGCAGAATCATTGACGATACCGCAGAGCACACGAACGAGTTGGGGATCGCGAATTCGTCCGCGAGACTTCTTCCGAAAAACACCGTTTGCCTGTCACGCACCGCATCCGTTGGATATGTCATCGTGATGGGGCGCGAGATGGCAACCAGCTAAGACTTTGTGAATTGGGTATGTTCCGAGAAGCTGGATCATCAGTTCTTGAAGTATCTCTTGATCGCTGAAAGTGGAGCGTTTCGCCGATTCTCAAGCGGTGCTGTCCACCAAACGATCTATTTTCCTGAAGTCAAAGCGTTTCACATTTGCCATCCTTCCCACCCCGAACAGCGGCGGATCGTCGGCATCCTCGACGAAGCGTTTGACGGCATCGCTACCGCCAAAGCCAACGCCGAAAAGAACCTCCAAAACGCCCACGCCCTCTTCGAAAGCCACCTCCAATCCGTCTTCACCCAGCGCGGCGACGGGTGGGTGGAGAAGAAGTTCAGCGAAGTGTGCGCAATCACCTCAACCCTCGTTGATCCTCGTAAACACGAGTTCCTCGACTTGATCCACGTCGGAGCGGCAAACATCGAGTCACAGACCGGGGTCTTTGTTGAACTCAAGACTGCGCGGGAAGAAGGCCTGATTTCTGGTAAGTTTCTCTTCGACGAATCAATGGTGCTCTACAGCAAAATTCGTCCCTACCTGATGAAAGTGGCGCGTCCCGACTTCAATGGATTATGCAGCGCAGACATGTATCCGCTCGCGCCGTTGCTGAACGAGATTACGCGCGACTATCTCTTCCACCTGTTGTTGAGCAAACGCTTCACCGATTATGCGATCCAAGGTTCGGCGCGCGCTGGAATGCCGAAGGTTAATCGAGAACACCTGTTCGAGTTCAAGGTTTGGCTGCCCGCCGTGAAGGAACAAAAAGAACTAGCTGCAAAGCTCGATCACCTCCATAACGAAACCCAACGCCTCGCCTCACTCTACGATCGCAAGCTCGCCGCGCTGGATGCGTTGAAGAAGTCGCTGCTGCACCAAGCCTTCAGCGGACAACTGTAGGACACTAGCCATGAACGAATTACGGGACCGAATCAAGCGATGACGTGGCATCCGAAATGCATCACTCAATTCGTTGAAGCTCGCAAGTCGAGCACGCAGGTAGTGATCGTTAAGACCGACGCTGGCCGTGCCTTCCTCAAAGCGATGGGCAACCCCGAAGGAGAGCATGCACTGGCTTGTGACTGGGTCGGTACACAACTGGCCAAGTGGTTTGGCCTGCCGACACTTGATCAAGCAATTGTCGAAGTCGACGAATTCGTTGAAATCAGATTCCTCAACGGTAATCTGGCACAGTTAGGACCGGCATTAGTTACGCGAGCACTCAAGGGTGATAGCTGGTCGGGTGAACCGCGGCAACTGAAGAAACTGCGGAACCAGGACGACATTTCGCGACTGGTCGTGTTTGATACGTGGATTCTCAACCGGGATCGGCATTCCGCGAACCGCCAGAATCGGGACAATGTCTTCCTATCCGCCGAATCCAACCCGCTCGAATTGCTCGCGATCGACCACACGCACTGCTTCGGGACGTTGGGTGGAGAACTGACCGAATGTGTCGCCAACATTGCAAACTGTAGGGATAGTGCCGTTTACGGATTATTCCCCGAGTTCAAAAGGTTTCTCCGGAAGGGCGTTGTTTCACAATGTGTCAAGCAGTTAGGTAGAATCGACGAATCAACCGTCCAACGAATACTTGCTGACATTCCCGGTGAATGGCAAGTCAGTGAAAAAGCAAAGGGAGCGTTGATCAGTTTCGTCCTGCAACGAGCAGCGTTCGTCGCTGCAACAATTCTCGAAAAACTTTGGCCACAAAGGGAGCTGGATTTCAACGATGGATCGGGGGACTAGGAAATGAAACCGAACACAGGCTGGTTCAGCATCGTTCAATATTGCCCAGACGCCAATCGCCTGGAGTCAGCAAATATCGGTGCCTTGCTTTTTTGCCCTGCCCTAAAATTTCTGGATGTACGAATCGCGTCGGACAATCAGCGGATTATCAAATTCTTTGGCTCGAAAAGTCTTGATCTCACAGTGGTCAATTCATTCAAGAAGGGGCTTAAAGAACGACTGCGAAAGGAGCACGAACAGATCTTGGACCACGAACAGTTGCTCGATTTTGTCGACCGACGAGCGAACCAAATTCGTATTTCGCCGCCCCGGGCTATTCGGGTTACGGATCCTGAAAAACAACTGGACGACTTGTTTGCGGAACTCGTTGGCGGGTCATCTCGCCATGAACCCGGCGTGCGGGATCGCCTGGCAGAATCACTTGAGCAACCCGCGCTCAGGCCCAAACTCTACAAGTCAGTTCCCATCAATATTCCGATTGATGGTCGACAGTTGCAGGTTCCTTATGCGTTTCAGAATGGCCGGTTCAACCTGATTCAGCCCGTTCGTTTTCAATCCGACAACCCGTTACAGACTGCTTACCGGTATGCGGTTGAGGGTGATTCGATTTACGAGACGGAACATGATGAGTTTGGCAAATTGAAATTGCTGGTTGTCGGCAGCTTTCGAAGCAAAAGTGATGAGAACAAGCCGATCGTAAACCGAGTACTCGAGAACCATCACGTTTCGCTATATTCGATGGACGAAGTGGATAAACTGGTTCACGAAATCCTGACAACGGGCAAGGATCGGCCGGACGATTCGAATTGGGCGCAACCGGTCGTCCGCTAGGCCGCGATGGGGAATTCGAGCGGGGGAAGTTGATGGCGATAGGGATATAAACGTTGGGTTTCGTGTTCGACTCGGTAAGTCAGGTATTCGTTCCATCGATCGCTGGTAGCGATGGCTCGCAGGTGGAGCAGGGCTTGCGCGCCGCCGCGAGTCCAACTCATGCCGGTGCGTTCCAGGCGGTCTTTCACCACGTGGCGGCAGGCGCCTTCGATCACGCCGCTGGCGATGGGATAGCCGTTGCGCAAGTACTCGTCGTAGCGCATCCGCTTGCGGTTTTTGGTGAAGTAGTTGCAGATCACGGCCAGGGATTTGCGCGGGGTGGCCGCCAAGCCGCGGCGCGTGGCTCGGCTGCGGAGGGAGTGAATCACCGATTTCACTTGGCCCCGCAGCATCCGCAGCGTCTGTTCGCGCACGAACGCCTCGGCAGCGGGGCTATCCGTCGGATGGAACAAGTGGGCCGCCTTCCACAACCGCGAGGTGACGTGCAGCAGATCCAGAATCTCCACCGTTGGCAGGTCAGGCTGGAAGGCCGCTTTCGTTTCCCACAGCGACTCCTGGCCGTCCATCACGCAGATCACCTCGATCGGCTTGCGGCGGCGCGCCAACCGCGAGCGGACTTGCTGATCCAGCCAGCCGAACGTCGCCGCCTGCCCGTTCACCGGTTGATCGTTGGGCAAGCGCGGATCGTCGTCCAGCCGCGCGTAGGTCCGTTTGTGTTGCGGCCGCGGCCGCTGGGGAAGATCGTCCGGCCTCGGCGTTTGCGGATCGTGAAACAATGCCTCCAACACTTGCTCGGGAGTACGCACGAAACGGTCCACCGAGTACACGGCGCCGACCGTCGCCATCCGCTTGCGATCCGGCTTGGGGCCACGCCGATGCGCATGGTCGCGGATCGGGGGAGCGTCGGCCGCATGACGGATCGGCACTCCTTTGCCGTCCGCGGATTCGACCAGAATCTCGCCCTCTTCCGCCGCCGGCGGCGCAGGCTGCGACCAACTGAATTCCTCCGCAGTCGTCGCCATCTGCCGGCTCATCCGCTCCAGGCTGTCCACGTGCTGCGACACTCCGAGGATCATCTCCATGATCCGCGACACTTGAAAATAGGGCTGCTCGGTCGTCACCAATTGATCCCAGTTCTGCAGCAAGTAGCTGAACTTGCTGTCGGGAAGTTGCAACCGCGAGTCCAGCGGCACTGCCTCGATCTTTTGTCCTTCACGCAAACCGTAGACGGTGCGCTCCAGCGTGAACTCGCCGAAGATCGTGACGAGTGACCGGGCGTGAGGTTTCGGAAGCCGTTGCACGTTGCGACCGTCCGGCAACGCGAACTGCTCCCCCACGTCTCCCGTGCCTTGAAGCGCGAGAAAATGCCCATAAAGCTGCCGCCCCAACCCCAGCAATTGCCGAAACAGTTGCTCCTCGACAACGTGCGCTGCGGTTCCTTCCCTCGCTCCCTGTTCCACGAGCTGAAACAACTGCTTCACCGTCGTCTCCACTTCCACCTTGGCTTTCGCAACATCTTGTGCCATCATGTTCTCGAACCTCCGTGCCAGACCAGGAATAACTACTTTCACCTTCCAGTCTGACCACGCGAGGTTCTTTTCATAAATCCCAATCTCAACCCCAGCCACGCCTTGCTAGCACGTTAGCGCACGACCGGTTGCGCCC
>CAZFLF010000615.1:0-4865 GCA_964519825.1 uncultured Pirellulaceae bacterium
TGGGTCGTCAAGCTGATCAAGAAAGGATGGATGGAGCACCTCGAAGAATACAAGAAGCATTGCATCGATCAGGCAATGACGATCCTGTCCGCCGGCCACGATGTGAAGTGCATGTTCACCACGCCGAAACTGCTCGACTCGCTGTGCCAGCGACTGGAAGCCGAAGGAAAAACTTTCAAAGACACCGGTATTACCGGCATCTTTTCCGGCGGCACGGAATTCACCCCGCAGTTCACGCGGTTTTGTATTGAGGAGTATTTCGGGGGAGCCCCTGAGGTCAGCGGCATCTACATGACCCCGACCTACGGCAACACGCTGATGGGTCTGGCATGCAGTAAGCCCGTGACAGCGGCCGACGGATACAAAATCGCTTACTACGCCCCTCAGCCCCGCGCGACCATCGAGGTAGTCGACTTTGACGACCCGTATCGGCTCGTCGATTACGGCCAGTCCGGAAGGGTCAAGCTGACGACTCTCACCAAGGAGTTGTTCGTGCCGGGTTTTCTGGAGCGGGACGAAGGCGAGCGTGAACGTCCTTACTCTCAGTACCCGTGGGACGGCATCAGTGGAGTCAAGCCATTCCGCGGAATCGCCTCCCAGACGACGGTGGGCGTGTACTAACGTTGATTTCCGCCCAAGCCAGTCTTGAACTATCATCTGACGCCACGGTGTTCGATGTTTCGCGCAACTGTCAGGATAACTGGCTGGGACTGGATCGCATGACCAAAGTGTGCGCGTGGTTCTTGTGCTTGCTGCTGCTTGGGATCTCGGCACGGGCGGACGAGCCTAAGGAAGAAGATTACTATCGCCTGGTCCGACTTCCGATACCTGAATCGATCTCACTGGAAGCCGGCGCCATCGAGCCCCTACCGGACGGTCGCTTGGCGATCGCCACTCGCCGCGGAGAAATCTGGTTTGTCGACAGGCCTTTCGCGGACCCGCCGAAAGACGTCAAGTTCACACGGTTCGCCCACGGATTGCACGAAGTGCTCGGACTGGCCTCCCGCGGCGGCTCACTGCTAGCGACGCAGCGTGGTGAGCTGACTCGTATCACCGACACGGATGGTGATGCCCGGGCCGACTTGTTCGAGACGATGTGCGACGGTTGGTCGATTAGCGGGGACTACCACGAGTACGCCATCGGTTCACCACCGGATAAGGACGGCAATATTTGGGTCGTGCTCTGTCTGACCGGGTCATTCACCAGCGAAGTTCCTTATCGGGGATGGTGTGTGCGAGTGACTCCCGAAGGGAAAATGATCCCGACCTGTAGCGGCGTTCGCTCACCGGGCGGAATTGGGTTCAATGCTCAAGGCGACTGTTTTTACACCGACAACCAAGGTCCATGGAACGGAACCTGTAGCCTCAAACATCTCCGGCCGGGCGGATTCGTTGGCCATCCCGACGGCAACAAGTGGTACAGCCTGACTAATGCTCTGGGCAAGCGCCCTCAAGATCCTCACAGTGGCAGCCGTATGATGACCGAAGCTCAGCGTATTCCCGAGCTCGTTCCACCCGCTGTGTACTTTCCGTATCAAAAGATGGGGCAGTCCGCGTCGGGTGTCGCTTGCGATTTGACCCAAGGAAAGTTTGGACCGTTCGCTACGCAATTGTTCGTTGGCGATCAAACTCATAGCACCGTCATGCGAGTGTTCTTGGAACAAGTGAACGGACACTATCAGGGGGCGTGCTTTCCGTTTCGCTCAGGATTTGGCTCCGGCCCGGTGTCGCTGCGGATGACGAGCGATGGTTCGTTGTTCGTCGGAGGAACGAATCGAGGTTGGGGTTCGCGCGGGCCGCTCCCGTTTTCGTTAGAACGGTTGTTGTGGACCGGCAAGACGCCGTTCGAGATCCATGAAATGCACGCCAAGCCGGATGGTTTTGAGTTGACGTTTACACAGCCGGTCGATCGCGCGTCCACTGGAATCCCTGCGTCCTACGAGCTGCAAACGTACACCTACATTTATCAATCCAGCTACGGCAGTCCCGAAGTTGATCCTACAACTCCCAAAATCAGTCGCGTTGAGGTTAGCGCGAACGGGCGTGGCGTGCGGCTTTTCGTCGACAGGTTGCAAACAGGCCACGTTCATGAACTGCATTTGAATGGCGTCCGGTCAGTCAGCGGGATACCGTTGCTGCATCGCGAGGCGTATTACACGTTGAATTACCTTCCGGCCGCCTGATCGTTCTCTCAAGGATCGCAAAATGCGCTGTCTCGCTCTGTTTCTGGCGTTCGTGACCTGGATGCTGTCAGCCAATTCGGTGCTCGCCGCGGACGCAACTTTGTTCGCCGGATTTGCGGAGACAGAGATTACTCCGGATTTGAATGGGGACAAGCCAGTGTGGATCGCCGGCTACGGTCACGGGCGACGAGCCACCGGGGTGCACGATCCGCTGATGGTGCGCTGCGTTGTGTTGGGGCACGGCCAGGAACGCATTGCACTCGTCGCAGTTGACCTGGTCGGTTTGCAGTATCCGGAGGCGAAACGGATCCGAGCGCAGCTCGCCGACTACCGTTATGTGATGGTTGCGAGCACACACAACCACGAAGGCCCAGACGTTATCGGCATCTGGGGACCGACACCGTTCCAGCGCGGCGTCGATGACACTTATCTTCAGTCCGTTGTGGAACGATCGGTGCAAACCGTCCGGACCGCGGAGAAGCAGCTCGTGCCAGCTCGCGCCGCTTACGGGACCGCGACCGATGAGTCACTGGTGCGTGATAGTCGTGAGCCTTACGTCAAGGATGGCGTAATTCGAGTACTGCGGTTTACTGGGGAAGGGGACGGTAAGCCGATTGGCATTCTGACGCAATTCAGTTGCCATCCGGAGTCGCTCGGCTCCCGCAACACACTCCTCACCGCCGATTTTCCGCACGCGACGGTCGCCAAATTGAAGGAACAGCATCGCTGTCCGGTTATTTACTTCTCGGGTGCCGTCGGCGGATTGATGACCAATCCGTCCGATCCGATTCGCGACCAGCAGGGACAGGAGCACCGCAACGGGACATTCGGTTACGCCCAAGTTTATGGCGAGGCGGTTGCAGACGTCGTCACGAAAGCAGTGCATCTCTGTCAGCCCGTGCGACTCGTTCCATTTACCGTATCCGCGAAACCGATCGTGATTCCGATCGAAAACAAGCTCTATCGCGCTGCACGCGAGTTGGGAGTGTTGCAGCGTGACGGCGTGGTTTGGAACGGCGACTCCGAACAGATCACCGCATTCACCGCGGAACCAGCGGCCGGGACCGCGATCGGCATGGAAACCGAAGTTGCGTATTTGCGACTGGGCGAAGTTCACGTCGTGGGAATACCGGGTGAACTTTATCCCGAACTGGTGTACGGACGCGTCCAGAACCCGGTTGACCCAGCCGCGGATTTTCCCGAGGCGCCCGTTGAGCCCGCCATAGCGCAGACCGTTCCCGGCGACAAATGGCTGATCATTGGTTTGGCGAATGACGAGATCGGCTACATCATTCCCAAACGCCAATGGGACGAGCGTCCGCCGTTTTGTTACGGACGAATGAAGTCACAGTACGGCGAAGTCAATTCCTGCGGCCCCAACATCGCGCCAATCATCATGCAGGCGCTGTCCAAACGAGTCCAGGAAGCTGGATCAAAGTAAGGTTTATTTGAGCTTGAATCGCTCTTTCACGAAGTTCTTATCTTCGAGCCCGAGGTTGACCTTCAAATTCAGGTAGGTGTAGCACTCCTGAAGCTCCGGCTGTCCGTCGGGCCGGGTTGGCCAGGTGTAGGCTTCATAACGCACCGGCAGGTTCAGCGCATCGTCGATATAAACCCGGGCGATGTTGAACTCGAAATGAGCACGCGGGAGCGGGTGAACGACTTCCAGCAGCGTGCAGCCCTGGCCATTGATCTTCACTCCCGGTTTAAGTTGAACCGTGCATTCCCCGTGGTGGCGATCCCGTTCCGCCTTCTCGACTAGCTTTGCGACTAGATTCTCCATGCCGACTTCGGTGATGGGATAGCGGTTGCCGCGCATCGCCATCCGTTCAGTCGGAAGAAAATTGAACACGCCGGCGACACTGAGGAAATTGGCTTCATGGGCCATCAGTTTGCCATTGTTCTGCCCTTCCACGTAAATGACCTCGCGGCCCTTGATCTTTTCCGGCTTAAGGAAATACAAGTAAACGCTGAAGGGCTGTACGATTCTTCCGCCTTCGACCTTGCGATTGCGGATTTCGGCGTACATGTACTCTTGGGGCAAGAGTTCGCCGTCGATTCGTTCCTGCTTGACGATCGTGCAAGAATAATCGTGGACGCCCCCCTGAATCCGCTGCAATCCGTCCTTGGCAAATCGAATCGCGGGATCGAGAGGATGTTCGCCTTCGACCGCAAGCTTGAGTTCGACTTTAGCGGCCACATTGTCTGGAGATTTGGGTTCCAGCCGGGCCTTGGAAATGCGGAACAGCGGTTCTTTTAAGGAATCGCGCGACTGCTTTCCTCGGCCGCTAGAATTGGCGGAATCTTCCGCAATCACTGCAGAAGAGAGGAACAAGCAACAGGCGGCACACAGCAACTTTCGCGTCATGCGGAATCCTTTCCTAGTAGCGCGGCGGCCCTTTCCCACGTTTTGGCCTAATAGCATACCGGCGACGAACACGACTAGTATCGCCTACCCGATATGTCCGCAATCACATTCCGATTTTCCATCGCTTGTTCTTAGCCCAGCGGTCCAATGCGAATAAATTACCAGCCGGAAAAGTCGGCACAGTCTAGGCAAAACTGCCCTTGAACGGGAGATTGGTTTTACATCCGGGCTTCGAGTTTGCCCTAGCTGCCAAAATGTGGCGGCAACCTACCCTTTTGCTATCAATTTTTGTGGAAAAATGACTCAATTACGTC
>CAZFLF010000616.1:0-4864 GCA_964519825.1 uncultured Pirellulaceae bacterium
GGCAGAAGTCCCTGAGCTTCAGGCTCAATTTGTCGAGCACGAGTCGAAGGCGAATCGGGCACGCGCCGAATTCGAGCAAACTCTTGCAGCGGAACGAAACCTCCGTGGCGAGTTGGAACGACAACTGGAAGAACAGTCGGGCCGAATCGCTGTCCTTCAGGCTCAGTTTTTGTCATTGCAGGTTGTCGTTGAACGTTGGCAGTCCGACGAGTTGGCCAAATCCATCGAAACCGTTGAGCAGCCCGCTCAACAGGTTCCACCGATCGCGGTTGTCAGTCGGTCAGGGAAACCGCTGTGGGCCGTAGGTGAGTCCTTACATAACCGCCAAGAAATAGATTGGCTCGCTCAGCAATTTGCCGCCGTGGGGGCGGAATCGGTCGAGGAACCGCGTAAAGCGGTCTCCCACGAGCAGTTGTCGGCGGGCGCTCAAACTGACTCAGATTCTGGCGACTCGTTCGTCGTGCCCCAGCCGCCGCTGTCCACCGCTCGGTCCTTGGCGGATTTAGAACGCGATGTCTCACGTGACAACGACGGAACGCCACCGGATAACGATCGGGTCATGCCGGAGGCATCTTCGGCCGTGACGACCAACACGATCAATGGAACAAGCGATGTCTTTGCTCGATTGTCGCGAGCTGGCATCTGGAAGAACTCCGACCAACAACCGGAATTCAATCCGGGGACCAATCTCGCAGGGAAACGAGTGCTTTGTCCATTGTCGTTGGAGGAAACGGGTGCTGCTCCTGGCTTGTCCAGTAGTTCGGGAAATACGGCTGGCCAAGCCACTGGTGTCATCCAGGCAAGCAATCATGACAGCGCGTCAGCCGCGTGTCCCGATGAGGACGTGGACGGGGAGACGGAAAACGCCGGGGACGACTCGGCATCGTCGGCGCCCACATGGATTCAATCCACGACAGGCGGCCCAGGGGACGAGGATTCGATCGAATTCTACATGCAGCGATTGCTGCAGCGTGTTCGGGGCGAAAGTGGCTTGCCGGCGACAACTCTGCAGACCAATTATCCGGAATCCGACCGGGGTCCCAGGACGGAGGCGAAGTTGAACATCGCCGAGCCGGATGATCCCGTCGAATCGACGCCGCTCACCGAATCGGAATACCAACCGCGCAGCCAGGCGCCCGAAATGAGCGCCAATTTTGCCGCGATGCGTGCGATTGGCAACGATAGTCGGAGGAAGAATATTCTGAACCACGCTCAGCGGACATGGACGGACAAATCAAAGACAAAGTTGATCGGTTCCGTGGCTGGTGTAGCGGTTGCAGTCAGCTCGTTCTTTTACCTGGATTCGCATACTGAATTAGCGGCGCTGGGACTGTTCGCGGGTTGCGGAGTGGCTGCCTTCTGGATCTGGCAAGCAATTCAATATCGCAAGCAACTGTTCAACTCGTTGCGTCTGAACACGGAACGACCCGACAGCAAACAGCCCGCGGATTCGGCGCCGAAATAAGAAAGGGGTCGGGAGTCTTTTTCGGAGAGCATCGCTGGCAGTGGTTAGCGGTTTGTCTAAAAAAGACTCTCGACCCCCTAAGCGTCAATCCGCTGCGACTCAAAACCCGCGCGCGGCACGAACGTCTTCAAAATCGCGCAGATGATAGTCGATGCCGACAAAGTCGAGCACGCGACAGAGCCCGCGCAGCGCAACCGCCATGCCGTCCGGTCCGCTAAAACCGCCGAATTGTCCGCCCCCTTTGACATGCGGTTCCAGATCGAGGAACACGCCGGGAATGCCGCGTTTTTTCAGGGTTTTTTCCAGTTGGGGGATCAGTTCGCGGAAGTCACGAAGAATCTGTGCGTGTCCGCTGTCGCCGATGTCCGCAGGCACGAAATGCTTGAGTGCGGCTTCGTCAACATGTGTTTGCCTGGTAACTGGCTTGGGATGTTTATAGTCCTTGATGTGCATCCATCCCATGCCCGGCTTCATCGCTACGTACTGTTCGAAGATTTCACCCGCCGAGCAGCCTTGAGTCACGATGTTGCCCGCGTCGAAAATCAACACCAGAGCTGGATGGTTCACCTGGCGATGAATGTCAGCCAGGATCGGACCGGACTGGCCAACCAAGTTGGCTTCGATTTCCAAGCCAAACGTTAGGTCGCTCCGATGGCACATTTCGGCAATCGCGCCAAGTTGTTCGACAACCTGATGTACGTGCGGTTGCGGATCGGTGCCTCGAGGATGATAAAACGAAAAGCCGCGGATCAGTTTCGTTTCAAAGGCGTGTGCCAACTCGCAAGCCTTCTTCACTTCACTCGTGAGATATTTCTTGAACGGTACATAGCGGTTCTTTGTCCCGTCGTCGACATCGAGCAGCTTAACCTTGCCGATCGGTGAGCCCAGCGATGCAACATTCAATCCGTATTCGTCCTCCTGGTGCCGGATGTCACTGATTTCCTGCTTCGTAAGATGCATCACGTTCTTGATGCCGTTGCCCGCGTCGATGAAACGGATTGAGTAGTATTGCAAACCGATTGCCGCAAATGCCGCGAACTGCTGGACCGACGTCTTCTGATTGGCCGCTTCATCTCCAAAACCCGACAAGATGACGCTTGGATTCCCAGTCATGGCTGCTGCTCCTGATTCGAAAAAGCAAGGCGGCATTGTCGGGACGGCCTGAGATTGACGCAAGGGGCGGCCGCGCGGCCGAAAAGTACGTAGTGCGGAGTATGGACTAGTGCGGCACGGCCGCAGCCAAGGAATGACGAATGACTAACGTCTAATGACTAAGGAATGGCGAAGCCCCAATGACAAAAAACACGGGATACGGGGAGTCATTACCACAAACATTAATGCTCGCGAGACCACTTCTTCATTAGACATTGGACATTCCTTAGTCATTAGTCCTTAGGAATTAGTCATTGCACAAGAGTGCGCGCCACAAAACGCAAATCGCCCAAACAACAATGTACGGAGGGCGTTCCGCTTGGTCATTCCGGCTCCGCCACCATTTCGCGACAATAATTGAATTCGAAACGCTCTGGCATCGACGGCAGCCATTCACGTCGTAGGTTGCGCCGCGACCACAGCTTCAAGTCATGCCACACACGTCGATCACGTTTGTTGAATTGCAAGCCGCGCCGCTGAGAAACTGGCAAGACACTCGTCGGATTCCAATGGTGCAGTACATCGATCAATGCCGTGGCGGCTGTGTCGGTTGCCTTGGCGCACAGTGATGCCTCGGTGTCTTCCGGACTCAATGCCGGGAATCCCTGACACAAAATCGTACCCGAATCAATGTTGGAATCGATCCTGTGGATGGTGATTCCCAGCTTGGTATAGTCGCGATGGTACATAGCCCAGAACAAAGTGTTTTCGCCGCGATAGTCTGGCGAAATGCCATAATGGACGTTGATCGCCCCGTATCGCGGTGTGGAAAACAACGCTGGATCGAGCACCGGACCGCTGTGGACGACAAGCAAGTCGGCCGAGAGTTGCTGAACGAGTCCCCTGGTCTCCAGCGAATTGATCTGACCGTCGGGAATTGGGTAGACGTCGATCCCCGGAAGAGTAATATCCTCGGCGTTGAGATGTCGCGTGACTTGCCGATCGAGTCGGCGATAGTAGTGCTCGTAAATCAGACGGCGTTCCAGGGAATGCCAGATACGCCCCACGCGCCACCGACGAGCGTTGTTCCTCTTCTTCGATTGGCTCGTCGATTGGTCCGTCGGCATGACTCGAATCACCGCCCGTAAGGGACATTCAGCGTGAACCCGGCGGATGAAATGCATGCAACTGTTGCTGCAGGAACTCAGCAACACAACGTTCTCAAACATCAGGAATCCTCCTGAGAAGACGACAGGAAAATCAAGGACAGGAAGATATTTTCCTGTCCATCGTTTTCCTGTCGTCGGTCTGCACCAGGCTAGGCCAGCATCTCGTGAACCACGCGCCCGTGCACATCCGTCAGACGATAGTCACGCCCTTGAAAACGGAATGTGAGCCGCTCGTGGTCGAAACCGAGCAAGTGCAGAATCGTGGCCTGCAAATCATGGACATGCACTTTGTCGTGCGCGACCGAGAAGCCAAGTTCATCGGTCTCACCGTAAGTGAATCCGCCTTTGACTCCGGCGCCGGCCAAGAAGAGTGAGTAGCAGTCGGGATAATGGTCGCGGCCCAAGATGTTGCCACCAGCTGTCCGTCCTTCGCGGAACGGAGTTCGACCGAATTCTCCGCCCCACACGATGAGCGTTTCGTCCAAAAGTCCCCGTTGCCGCAGGTCGGTGATCAATGCCGACACCGGCTTGTCCATAGTAGCGCATTTGCGAGTCAATCCGTCCCGAATATCTTCGTTCGGTCCGGTGCCATGAAAATCCCAACCCCAATCAAAGAGTTGCACGTAGCGCACGCCTTGTTCGATGAGTCGGCGCGCGAGCAAGCAATTATTGGCGAAGCTGGCCCCTCCCGGGGTCGCGCCATAGGCGTCAATCGTCGGCTGAGTCTCGCGCGAGATGTCCATAACCTCCGGCACAGAAACTTGCATCCGATAAGCCAATTCATATTGCGCGATGCGTGTGGCCGTTTCTGGGTTGCCTAATTCTTCGGCTTGCATCTCATTCAGGTCACGGAGCGCATCCAGGCTGCGGCGGCGTGCGGCCCGATTCATGCCTGGCGGATCGGAAGTGTACAACACGGGATCTCCCTTGGACCGGCATTGCACGCCCTGAAAGACCGATGGCAGGAACCCGCTCCCCCAACAATTCTGGCCTCCGCTCGGCTGCACGCCGCTGGAGATCAACACCACGAATCCTGGCAGGTTGTCCGTTTCCGAGCCGAGGCCGTAGGTCACCCAGGCACCCAGCGACGGCCGACCTTGTCGCGCCGAACCGGTGTAGAGGAGCAGTTCCGCCGGGG
>CAZFLF010000617.1:0-4862 GCA_964519825.1 uncultured Pirellulaceae bacterium
CCTCGCCGCCGCAATGCGGACACGTGTCGGGAGCAGCTACGTCAAGCGTTTGGTCACACTTCGTTGGCGTCGCACGAAACCAGCCGGGATGTCCGACCGGCGCTCCACGCTTGCCAGGCGCAGGATCGGTATTCATCTGCTCCTTGGTCATGGTCGCGACAGCCGCCTCGTCGTCCACCTCTCGCTCTTGGTGGCCGGTCATGAACTTGCTCTGCCCCACGAGTCGAAGTTCCAGTTTGACCTGCTCCAACTGCTGTTGTAGCGATTCAATCTCTGCTAACAGCTTCGTGACGCTTTTGCGTTCGGCCGCCAACTGACCATGCAACATGTCAAGATAGTCACCGCTCTCATCCGCGGCCGACACCAGCGTCCCCAACGCAGCCCCGCCCAGATGTGGACAATGACTCACGTGAGGGCAGGCGTATTCGTGACGTGGGTAAAAGCAGAAGTGCATCGGCATGCTTCCTTGCGATGCCGAACATAATCATCTTACTCGCAGGGCGCTAGCCCAATATTCGCGGGAAGTCGCCTGCTTCTTGTGGCAACCCACGCCCCGCCATTCGGGACGGGAACTAAACTGTTACTCCTGACCTTTTCTGCTGCAGCATCGCGTTTTCTTCGCCGCGTGACATGCTGACTAGGGGTGACGGCTATTTCTTCTTTTTCAGGACGGTGATATCAAAGCTTCGCTTCGTGAGGTCACCGTCGTCATCCACAACGATGACGGTCACGCGGTATTTGCCGGGATCCTCATAGTTGTGGCGCAGATCAAACTTGTTCCCATCGCGCACTTGGAGCGCCTGCGGGCCGCCGCCGTCGCCGTAGTCAACGATTACCACACAACGATCGTGTCCCGGATCAACGAAGTACGCCGACCGTCGAAATTGTTTGTCCTCGAAAATGGTCTCGTCACCGCCGATAAAAATGTCCGGCGCAAGATTGAGAACGGTTACATCCAGAGTCGCTCGGTTTCCGAGACCGTGCTGGTCATGCCAGAAGAGGTCGACGGGATAGACGTCCTGACCGCTTGGATTGTCATCCGTGTAGAGGTGTGTAATCGCGATATCGCGCGGCGTACCGGGGTCAAAGCGATAAAACTGCACCGGCGATCCATCACCCCAGGACACTTCTAATATGAATGTGTCTTGTGTATCAGGTTCCGTGATACGGCCCGTAATGGTTGCCACCTCTCCTTCATGGATCGGCGTTGTGACCTGGCGGTTTTGGAAAGCTGGCGCTGTGTCCAGATGGGTCAGGATCACTTGCGTTGCGGTATAGTTGATTCGCATTCGAACGCCATTGGCGAGCAGGAACTCGCTGTTATTGGGCAGACCATTGAAGGTACCATTCACACCCCCAACCGCCTGGAGGATGGTGAAGGTACCGTTGACGGCACCACCGTTGCCGTTCACACGCAGGTTCGCTCCGTTCAAGTTGGCGTCACCGATCGTAACGAGAAGCTGGTCGAAGTGTGTACCAGGGGTGGCACCGCCGATCGTCACATCGAAGTTGGAAGCAGCGTCGAAATTGACGGTGGCTTGAGTGCGCAGGATCGCCGTGCTGGAACCGATGTTGCCAGGACTAATGGTGCCATTTTGGACTGTGACCCCCTTCGTCGTTCCGTTGCCTCCGAGGACTGCCTGACTGGCCACGGTGATCGGCGTGGTATTCAGAATTTTATTGACGATCAGGCTGCCGCCATTCACCTGAGTCGCACCCGTATAGGTATTGATATCGGGGCCGCTGTAGACGAGCGCTGCGGCTCCGACTTTCGTGAGACCGCCGGAGCCGGCGACTCGACCGCCAAGAACAAGGCTGCCGTCAATAACACCCACTGTCGACGTGGTGGTCAGTGTGACGAGCCCACCCCAGGAATTTCCGCCGCTCAGACTTCGTAGCGCGCCCGCGCCTGACACACCTGTTCCGTTCAGTTCGAGCGCTTCGTTTCCGACGAGTACCGCGACGGTTTCACCCCCGCCAACGAACGCCTCTTGAATGGCAAGAGTACCACCGGTTAAGACCCTTGTCCCGGCAACCGTCGAACCCAACGCACTGCTGTTGCGGATTCGCAGAGTCCCAGCAGTCACTTCGGTAAATGCCGTGTAAGTATTTGTACCGGAGAATTCCAGGACTCCTGGGCCGGATTTGGTCAATAAGTCGCCACCGGCGAACTCGGCGCTGTCCGCACCCTTCACGACTCCGCTCACCAGCAACGTGCCCGTTGAGTTGATCGTGGCGTTGCTGTTGAGATTGATGGAGCCAGTCCAAGTATTGGTGCCGCTGACGTTGCGGAAAATGGCGGCATTCCCCGACCCGTTGTTATCCACTGTGCCCAGGTCAAGTGACTCACCCGCGACGGTAATGCCTCCCTGCACCTCAAGAGTCGCTCCATCCTTCACGAGGGTACTGTTGGGGGCGCCGAGTGCCTTGGCATTGCGAATGTTCAATTTGCCCTGGCCAACAACCACGCCGCCGGTGAAAGTGTTCGCTCGGGTTAGGACGGCTGTACCCAGGCCTGCCTTGGATATCTGCGAACCACCGCTAATGATTCCAGCCAACGTCAACGTGGACACCTTCGATACCGCTAAGTTCGCGCTGCTGTTCGAGAGAGCAATATTTGGGCTGAAGGTGTTGGTGGTATCGAAGCCCGCGGAAATATTCCCTGCCCCAACAAGCGTGACGGCCTTGCCAGTAATGTTGTAACCGGTGCCGTTGAAATTGAACTGGGATACTTTCACGCCAGTCACATCATTTTGATTCGACAAATTCGCTGCACCGGCCGGAAAAACCAAAACGGCAGAAGGATCACCTGCGGGAGAGCCACCGGTCCAGTTGCCTGCGTTGGACCAAAGATTGGAAACGGCACCAGTCCACGTGTGGGAGGCGAAGGTCAATCGTTCCTCAAGCAACTCCAGCCTTAAGGACTTCTTGAAATCGTGAACTCTGGATCGACGCCTCGGACACTTCTTGGCAAAGGAATCAGATCGAGTTAGATAACGGCGCATCCAAGTAAACATGTCAGATCTCCTCGACGAAAATTGAGAAACCGAAGCCGCACCTCCCGCAAAGCAAGGCCTATGCTCTCTTGAACGGGAGGCTCTTATTCGGATTTCCGAAAGAAAGCCTGGAAGGGGACCGAAGAAGGGTGGATTTCAATGGAAATGAGATCCGAGTCGCTTCGGGCAGCGTCAGCGAGCAGCAACTCCAGGCTCCGCCGCCTTTGCACAAATAATCCAAAAGTCAACATCCGAAGCACAGCGTCCGGGTGAGCGGAATGGCGCTAGCCACCGGTTTTTTGCAGGTTCACCGGCGGCTAGCGCCGCACCGCTCACAGACCACTGCTTCGAAATCCAGAATATTTGTGCAAAACGGGCTCCGCCTGGGAACGCGAGGCCCCGAGGCTCTGCCTAGGCGAGCAGCCTCGGTTAAGGATTCTGAGACGTGGCGTTCTTGGTGGGTAAGCGTTTGCGCCACTCGGCCGCCTCGGCCGATTTGCCCCAGGTCTCGTAGAGTTGGACCACGCGCTCGAGCCCCTCATTGAGGCGGGCGATGACATTTGGCGGAATCTGCGCCTCGCGTTGCTTCATGCCTTCGTAACCTGAGACGACCAGGGGCTCGGCCTCGGAATACTTCTGCTGTCCCAAGAGAGCGCCCCCCAACAGAGATCGAATCGCGAACGTCGCCCAATCATCGGGGGTTTGTTGCGTGCGAACCATCAACGCCGGGCGCAGCACCGCTTCGGCCTCGACGAATTTTTGTTGCTTCAGAAGCCTCGAGCCCTGGTCGAATTGGACGCTCGAGAGTGACTTGGCGACGTACAGGGTGTCGCGGTGGTTTTTCCCCAGCCGGGTCTGCCGATCCGCTACGGCCGCGTCCAGCAACGCCATCGAGCGCTCCAACTGGCCATCCTCGCGAAGCACAACCGACAAGGTGGTCAGCGAGCCAACCGTCATCGGATGATCCGGGCCCAGCACGACAGAACGGCGATTGAGTGCTTCTTCGAGTAAGGGAATCGCCAGATCGCTCTTTTTTCCCTTCCAGTAACAATACGCCAGGTTATGCATCGATTGCAGCGTGTCGGGATGGTCGGCGCCGAGTTTGGCCAGCCGAAGTTCACGCGTCTCCTCGTGCAAGGCAATCGCCCGGTCGACCTTGCCGGCCATGAAATTGAGAGCAGCCAGATCGTGCATCGCGCCCAAGGTATTGGAATGATTGATTCCCAACTTGGCCTTGGTAGCATCGAGGACTTGTTCCAACAGCGGCATGGCCTCTTTTGCCCGGCCAGCAAACTGATAACACATGGCAAGGAATTGCTTGGTCTGGAGAATGCGCGGGTGGTCGGGAGGTAATTTGGCCTTGCGGCCTTCCAGGACCTGAAGGAGCAGGGAGATCGACTTGTCCGTCTGACCCTGTTCCTGGTACACGAGGGCCATATTGTGCATGGTGCTGAGCGTGTGCAAATGGTTGGGTCCGAGCTGCTTTTTCTGAATCTCGAGTGCCTCGCTGATCAGCGGGATGGCGCGGTCGGATTGTCCGGCATAACGGTAGGCCAGACCGAGCTGGTTCATCGCCCCGAGCGTGGTCGGGTGCTCGTCGCCAAGCTGGCTCTTCAACCCTGCGAGTGCTCGTTCGGCGGAAGTAACTGCCTGATTGAACTTCCCAGCCGCCCGCTCGATCCCGGCCAGGTGGGCTGTGGCGTACAGTGTGTCGACGTGATTGGGCCCGAGCTGCGCCGTTAGCCCGTTGACGGCTCGAGTGGCCAGGTCGACGGCCTGATCCAACTTGCCTGTAGCTTCATAGGCGTTGGCCAGCTCATTCATGGTTTTCAGAGTATCCGGATCTTCTGCGCCCAATAGCGTCTG
>CAZFLF010000618.1:0-4862 GCA_964519825.1 uncultured Pirellulaceae bacterium
TGGAATGAGGCAGTATACCCGGTGGCATGCCGGCTGCAACCGCAACCAACTTTCAGAGGATGACCGACAATGCCCAAGGACGCCTACCGCGGACCGCTGGAACGAGTGAACGACTGCTGCTGGCGCATTCCCAAATCGTACAGACAGGGAATGCGGGTCGACGGCTTGATTTACGCCGACGATGAGCTGATCGAGCTGATTCGCAACGATCAAGCGCCCGAGCAGGTTGCCAATGTGGCATTCTTGCCGGGCATTCAATATGCCAGCTTGGCGATGCCCGACATCCATTGGGGCTACGGCTTTTGCATCGGCGGCGTCTGCGCGACCGATCCGGACGAAGGGGGCGTGATCTCGCCCGGGGGCGTCGGTTACGACATCAATTGTGGAGTCCGGCTGGTCCGTTCCAACTTGTTCTATCGCGACGTGAAGCCAGTTTTGCAGCTGCTCGTCGACACGCTGTTCCGCAACGTGCCCGCCGGCGTCGGCCGGGGAGGCAAGTACCGATACGACAAGAAAGAGCTGCGGCGTTTGATGGCCGAAGGGCCCGCATTCCTCCGTGATCGTGACTTGGCCACTCAAAGCGATCTTGACCACACTGAAGCTCACGGGCGGCTCGATGGAGCGGTTCCCGACAGCGTCAGCGATCGAGCACTGGAGCGGGGAGCCGATCAGTGCGGGACGCTTGGATCCGGCAATCACTTCCTCGAAGTGCAGGTTGTCGACGCGATCTTTGACGGGCCGGCGGCGGAAGTGATGGGACTGGAGAAGGACATGATCTGCGTCATGATCCATTCCGGTTCGCGCGGGCTCGGTTACCAAGTCTGCGATGATGCACTCAAGAACCTGCGCGGCGCGCCGGAGAAGTACGGCATTGAACTCCCCGATCGGCAATTGGCTTGCGCTCCGATCAACAGCCCCGAAGGCCAGGAATATCTCGGCGCGATGTGTGCCGCCGCGAACTTCGCCTGGTGCAACCGGCAACTCCTGATGATGCAAGCCCGCGAATCGTTCGCCGAGGTCTTCGGCCGGAGCTGGCAAGAGTTGCGCATGAGCCTGATCTATGACGTTGCGCATAATATCGCCAAATTTGAAGAACACCACACCGGAGGTCGGCAGCGCAAGGTGTGGGTGCATCGCAAAGGGGCGACACGAGCCTTTCCACCTGGCCACGTGGAAGTACCGGACATGTATCGTGGTATCGGTCAGCCAGTCCTCATTCCTGGCGATATGGGACGCGCGAGTTGGGTCTTGGCGGGACGCGAGGGAAGTATGGAACAAACCTTTGGAACCGCCTGTCACGGGGCGGGACGGATGATGAGCCGCACCGCCGCCGTGAAACACGCCCAAGGTCGGCGGATCGATCAAGAACTCGCCAGCCGCGGCGTGATCGCCCGCGCCCACAGCTGGAAAGGACTCGCCGAAGAACAACCCGCCGCCTACAAGGACGTGAATCTCGTCGTCGACGTTGTCCACCGCGCCGGACTCGCAGCGAAGGTCGCACGCATGCGTCCGATCGGCGTGGTGAAGGGTTAGCACCCGAAGCCGTCACGCTCCGAAGTGACGTACCTTGCGCGAAGCAAATCGGGACAAATAGGTCCTATACGACTTATTCGTCCCATACGTCCCATCGAATGCCGAACTACGTCGCGGCGGAGCGTGACGGCTACGTGTCCGATTATCGCTCGCGGACGACTGTTCCTGGCTTAGCTTGCTTGGCTTGTCGCATCATATTGAGCAGCATTTCAACCCGACGGTGCGCCGGACCATGCTGATTGATGACGAGCAATCCGCCATGGTACGACTGGATGGATCCATGACCTCCTGCAACATCCCAGGTATCCGTTTCCACAGTCGACTGAATGAGATCGATGAGCGAAGCGGTGTCCGGTACAAGCTCCTCAGACGTCATGCCTAAACCGCCACCCGAATTACCCATTGGTGGCAAACCGGGCATGCCTGCCGGTACACCGAGTTGACCGGCTGCGCCGGGCACAGCTCCAGGAAATCCAACCACACCGCCGCCTGGGAGCGTGGTTGACGGTACTCCGGGTGCGCTGCCTGCTGCGGGAATCGTGGCTCCGCCACGAGCTGCTCCCGCAGGGGCTTCTTCGACACCAAACAATCCACCCGATCCGCCCATTTGCGACGGTGTCTCTTTGTGCGCCGGCGTCTTTGCCTTGATCATCTCGATCAGATCGCTGCAGTTGTACACGCGCACTTCCAGAAGTTCTCCCAACTTCTCTTTCGTCGTGATGAATACATATCCATCCCGAGTGACCCAAACCAATTCATCTCCCAACATCAGATCGAGAAACTTGTCAGTGCAGATGCCTCGGAGATTGAAGTTTATGATTGCGTCCGTACCAATTCCGGCGTCCTCGAATGCTTTCTTATCGAGGATGAACGGAATCCCATATTTTGCTGCGAGACTGTCAATCACATCCTGCAATGGAACGTCCGAAAACTCGAAGTTGTCTGGTCGGGACAACTTGGCTTCGAGCGCCTCGCTGGGATGCGCCGGCTCGTGCAATAGATCATCATTCGGTTTGGCTGGATTCCGTGGTGAATCCCCTTTCGGTTTGACCCCCTTTTCCGGCGACGTTGATTCTGGTGGAGTGTCGCGTGGCGAATCGCTTGGATCAGCAAAGGGATTCTCACTTCCCTTTGGTGCCGCCGGTTCTTGGGCAATTGCACGGGTGGATTGCGACACTTGTGCGGTGTTCGGCCCGAACGCGTAAACCGCGTACAAGACCATGACTGCTGCCACGACGCTGATAATGGTTCGCTTCATGAATTGACTCCTTCTCGTTCTTGACCCCTGCTGGCTGACAACGGCTCAATTTCTAGATAGACGAGGTTGACATTGATCGACCTCTTGCACTGGAAATGACCCGGGCAGTTCAGCTGGGGCATTGCTATCGCTCTGCCCCAGCCGCCCGCCACCCGCCGTCCACCCGTCGTCGAGCGATGAATTGACGACGGTCCGAAGAACATTAGTGCTCGCGCACCACCGCACCCGGCCGATCTTTCGAGGCTTCGCGGAGCATGCGCAACAATTGCTCAACCTTCCGGTGAGCTTGCGGGTGATGATTGACCACCAGCAATCCGTTGTGATAGGCGGCGACAGAACCAGAACCTCCGGCTTGCGCCCAGCTCTCGGGCATCACGGTCGTGGTAATCACTTGGATTAACGTCCCCATGTAAGGCATCAACGAGGGACCACCCGCGCCCATGCCTACTCCACCCAGTCCTCCCATTGATGGGCTCATGCCTCCCATGCTCATTCCGCTCATGCCACTCATGCCTCCCACACCCATGGCACCCATGCCCGCATCACTTCCAGGCATCATTCCCGCGCCTGACATCATCCCCCCAGGCATGCCTCCCCCCGGCATCATTCCCGCGATTCCCGCGCCGGCCATGTCCGAAGACGAGCCGAATAGAGACAATTCAATGAGGTCGCGGCAATTGTAGACACGTGTTTCGAGCTCCTGCTCCAGCTTCTCTCTGGTCGTGACAAACACGTAACCGTCGCGAGAAATCCATACCAGGTCGAGTTGCCCCAGCGCAAGATCAAGCAATTTGTCGATGCGAATGCTTCGCAGATTAATCGTTACGGGTTTATCCGTTCCGACACCTGCATCTTCTAGCGCATTTTTGTCCAGGTAGAAATCAACTTTGGCCCCAGCGCCAATTGTGTCGAGAAACTCCTGCAGGGGGACATCGACGAAACTGGATGCCATTTTCTCGGCCAATCGCATTTCCACTTCTTGAGTTGCATCGCTCTTCGGAACGGGTGCGCTGGCGGATTTACCCGCTACGTCTTTCTTCTTTTTCTTCGTCTCCGTGGGAGCGGATTGATTTTGCGCAACGGCTGGCGAAAAACCTGGTCCACGAGCCGGAGTTGCCGGCCAGAACGCGTACGCGCCGTACAACACCACCATCGCCGCCATGACACTGCCTGCTGTCCACTTCATAATTCGTCTCCTTCTCTGTTGGCTCACTACGAGCAGAAACTGCGCGGCCAGACCGGCCGCGTCACCGAACTCCTCGAGGGCGGTTTGCACAGCCCGATCGCGTGACATGCCGCGAGCCGTCAGCTCCGCCAGCCGTTCCTGGAGATGGTCCATGAGCTCTGCCGCGATTTCGTCCCGTTGGGCGGGATTCAAGCGCAGCAAGCCGCGGAAGATCGCCAGAAATTGCTCGAACTCGTGCTCGGACATGAATCAAACGATGAGCCGTGTTTTCCCCAACCGGCATGCGTCATGTTCGGTCGAGGAGTAACGATCGTCCGCGATTACGTCGGCTTTGGTGACAAGCCCCGGACCGAATCGAGCAGTCGCGTGATACAGTCCGCGTAGGAATGCCAATCCTGTGCGTGCTGTTTCAGACGCCGCTGGCCGGCAGGCGTCAGTTCATACCACTTGCGATTGCGTCCGGTGGAGTCATCCCAGCGGCTGCGAATGAGCTTGGCCGCCTCAAGCCGATGCAACAGCGGGTAAATCGTTCCCGCCTTCAAGTCGACGCGTCCCCTGCTCGCGTCACGAATCTCCTGCAGAATCAGATAGCCATACTTTGCGCCTTCGCTGATCGTCGACAGCACCATGAGGTCCAGGCTGCCGCGGAGCAAATCGCGTTGAAACTTATCCGTCATGGCCCGCTGCACTCCTTGTATGGCTGAACTACATATAGCACAGCGATGTATCAGCCGTCAAGTCAGGCCAAGTGGCGGTAGTGGGGTCTTTTGGGCACGTCGAATCTGTGAGCAACACGGCTCCAGCGGACGAGTGAGCGGCATGGCGCTAGTCACCGGTTTTTGCATGTGAAATCGACCCTACGACACCGGTGGCTAGCGCCATGCC
>CAZFLF010000619.1:0-4861 GCA_964519825.1 uncultured Pirellulaceae bacterium
CAGCGGATTCCACGAGGCGTTCGACCGCTTCCTGTTGCGCCACATCCCCTTTGTGCTTGATTGCTTGCGCGCCGGACTGCCGGATCATTTCCACGACTTCGTCGGCCTGGTCGTCGTGAGACCGGTAGTTGACAACGACGTTCGCTCCGGCCTTCCCCAAGGCGATAGCAGTCGAGCGACCAATTCCTAGGCTGGCCCCGCTCACGGCCGCCACCCGCCCCCGCAGATTTACACCTTCCGGCATAGTCAGCTCCCATGAAATCGACACGAATTATAGCGCGGAGCATGGTAACACGCGCTCCAGAGGGACGCGAGTCGTGACGCCAGCATGGGAATTGCCCTCCAGCGGCAGTTCGCGAAAACTTTCTTGGCCGGGGGCCAACGATACTGGACCCGATGAATTCGGTAGTTAGAATTGGGTCACCGCGTTGATCCGGGGGACGTTTCAGAGGATGCGCGACATGTTCGCGAGAGGCGTCTGTCGGATTGGAATCAAGCGTGGTCAGTCAGGGGTGAGAGATGGCAGTTGATGATCCTTCCGCGATTGCGCAGCCGACTTACGAACATCGGCCCAGTCGCCACCGCCGTACGGCGCCTTCCATCATATGTCACGCACTCCGGCCCACCTTGTTTCGTGTTGATGGAGTCACGCACCGGTTTCCCTGGCCTTTGGGTTGGTGAGTTTGTGGGAGGACGGCAGGTTGCCGGCCACCTCGAAATTTCTCCAGTCGTAATCTTTTACCATTTGTGATGCGGCGTCCGACCTGCCGTTTAGCGCGTGTAGAATTACGGTGCTTGCCCAAAGCTTGGCTCGATCACGGACTGCGATGAACACGGCACTACATAGCAAGTGCGTGCTCCGCGCGTGTTGAGCGGTTAGGGCGTATGGAGATTCGTACCGAAACAATTGCCCGAAATAACTGCCCGTAATAACTGTGGGTCAGCTTCTAGGAGTACAGTCTTGTTCGACGCACTGCTCGACGATTTTGAAGACGATGTCACTCGTGCCACCGACGAAGAGGAGGCATTTCAAAAATTACCCCTCGAAGAGATTGACGAAACGCTCGACGAGGGTGAGCTCGAAGTGGAATTGGAGGAGGGGGAGGGAGAAACTCCCGAAGCCCAGGCCAAACCTGCCGAAGAAGAAGACATTTTGCTGGCGCTGGTTGATGACGGCGAATCTTGGTCCGACGATCCAGTTCGCATGTATCTGACGCAGATGGGTGAAATACCGCTGCTGACGCGCCAGCAGGAAATCTCGTTAGCCAAGAAGATTGAAGTCACTCGCCGGAGATTCCGGAACAAATTGCTGGAGTGCGACTATGTCATTCAAGAGGCCGTGAAGGTGTTGCGGCGCGTGCATCAAGGCGAGTTGCCATTTGACCGCACGGTGCAAGTTTCAGTGACCGACCGCTTGGAGAAGGATCAGATTCTCGGTCGCCTGCCGCACAATCTGCGGACGCTCGAGATCTTGCTGAAACGAAACCGCCACGATTACCTGATCGCGCTTAGTAAGGCGCAGCCGAGGCAGAAACGCCAAGATGCTTGGCAGCGACTTGCTCGCCGCCGCCGTCGTGCTGTGCGGCTGGTCGAAGAGCTTGGTTTGCGGACGCAGCGGATCGAAACGCGTATCCGATCGCTGGAGGATTTCAGCCGGCGACTGGACGAACTGCGGTCGAAAATCGTTGACCATCGGAGGCATAAGGGGGGCTCCGTTGAACGCAAGACGCTGCTGAACGAGTATCGGACGCTGTTGCTTACCACGCAGGAAACGCCGACCAGCTTGCGGAATCGGGTCCGATTCTTGAAAGATGTCTTCGCCGATTACCAGCAAGCCAAACGCGAGTTGTCGGAGGGCAACCTGCGGCTCGTCGTATCGATCGCGAAGAAATATCGCAACCGGGGACTCAGTTTCCTGGATTTGATCCAAGAGGGAAACGCGGGCCTGATGCGGGCTGTGGATAAGTTCGAATATCGCCGAGGGTTCAAATTCTGCACCTACGCGACGTGGTGGATTCGGCAGGCGATTACCCGCGCCGTGGCGGACCAGAGCCGCACGATTCGTATTCCCGTGCATATGGTCGAGACCATGTCCCGGGTACGCAACGTGTCGCGGCAATTGCTGCAAGACCTGGGACGCGAGCCGACGATTGAAGAGACAGCCAAAAAGGCGCGGACCAGCGTAGAGGAGGCCCGAAGGGTCCTGGCAATGAGTCGCTACCCGATCAGCCTCGATCGACCGGTCGGGAACAGCGAGGACAGCCAATTCGGCGATTTATTGCCGGACGGGACAGCCGAAAGCCCCGCGACCGGCGCCGCACAAGAAATGTTGCGACAGCGCATCAACAAGGTGCTGAAGACGCTCAGTTATCGTGAACGCGAGATCATCAAGTTGCGATACGGCTTGGGTGACGGTTACAGCTACACACTGGAAGAAGTTGGTCACATTTTCAAAGTAACTCGCGAGCGAATTCGCCAGATCGAAGCCAAGGCGGTGCGCAAACTCCAGCAGCCGAGCCGCAGCCAGGAACTAGTTGGTTTCCTCGACTAAGCAACGGTTTCCAGTCTTCGACATCCGGCCGGTGGAAATCCGCCGGTCGGATGTGGTCGTTCACTAGACCCCCGGCTCCCGTCTGGCCCCCTCTCCCCCATGAACTTGCCTAATTGGATGCTGACCCAACGTGAAACTTGAACGGCAAGTTCTTGGGGGAGAGGGTTGGGGTGAGGGGGCGAACGAAGGCAACTCAGGCCCCTCACCCTAGCCCTCTCCCCGGAGTACCGGGCGGAGGGGACCAGAGAATACAGGCCCGGACCGGGGGTTTTTCATTCCTAGCCGCCGAGATTCCGGATGTCCTACGATGCTGTCCTGGTGTTGTCGTTTGGCGGCCCTGAAGGGCGCGAGGACGTCGTGCCATTCTTGGAGAATGTCCTGCGCGGAAAAAACGTGCCACGCGCCAGAATGCTGGAGGTTGCGGAACACTATTACCATTTCGGTGGCGTCAGCCCGATTAATTCCCAATGCCGCGCACTCATCGCCGCTCTGGAACGAGAACTCGCCGAGCACGGTCCGCGTTTGCCAATCTACTGGGGCAATCGCAATTGGTACCCGCTGTTGACGGACACGCTCAAGCGAATGCGTGACGACGGGGTCCAGCAAGCATTAGCGCTGGTCACCTCCGCATTCAGTTCCTACTCGGGCTGCCGCCAGTATCTGGAGGATATCGAACGCGCCCGAGAGTCTGTCGGACAAAATGCTCCCAACATTGACAAACTGAGGTCGTTCTTCAACCATCCCGGTTTTCTTGGGCCGATGGCCGAAAACTCGCGCGCCACCCTCGGTAAGATTCCAACCGCTCGGCGAGCGACGACACGAATTGTGTTCACGGCACATAGTATTCCAGTCGCGATGGCTGGCGGTTGCCAGTATGCCCAACAGCTTCATGAAGCCTGTGGAATCATTGCCGCCGAACTCGACGGATTGCCGTGGAGTTTGGCCTATCAGAGCCGTAGCGGACCGCCAACCCAACCGTGGCTAGAACCGGACATCGGCGACTTCCTCCGGATAGCCCAAGCAAGTGGCGACTGCACCGATGTTGTCGTTGTCCCAATCGGTTTTGTCTCCGATCACATGGAGGTACTGTTTGATCTCGACACGGAGGCCCAGGCAATCTGCGATCAACTGGGGCTGACCATGCACCGTGTGCCAACGGTGGGAACCCATCCGATGTTCATCAGCGCGATCCGCGAGCTGATATTGGAACGGACCAGTGGCGTTTCACGCCGGTCGCTCGGGCAGCTTGGTCCTTGCCCGGATGTCTGCCCGGCGACCTGTTGTCCGTCCGGCCGTCCGCCGCAAAAGTAACCTGCGATCGAACGTAGTGATTTGCGCCCGCAACTCGACTTAGTGCCCGCAACTCGCTTGCATCGGTACAATCGCGACGACTGTGCTACGAAAGAGGCACGCTTTCCGTGCTTAGTCTTTGTCCGTCGAACGTCGGCCGGAACCGGCGCGACGATCGATAGCGGGAAACGTCGGCTCCGGTGTGAGTGGAGCGGGGAGCGGGGCCAACGCTATCACGGCGGGGATATCCGCCGCGCGTCGTCCGCTGCCGACGGACTGCGGTAGGCACGCTTTGCGATCGTCGGATCGTCGCGTAGCGACTGGAGAGAGGTCTTGGGTCGTGACAGTCGTCGATCTGCTGTTTTGGTCACCGGCTCGGCGCCCCAACAATTGATCGGTGGCGCGCCGTCCCATGTTCAAGTAATCGGCCCATCGTCGCTGAGTGCCATTGGGTCCGATGGGCATGAACAGGAACACCAGTCCCGCGCCGAACGCCAGACCGCTTGCTGCCCCACCGACCACGACGATCTTTTTGCTGGGACCGATAGGGCGCTCTCCGACAATGGGTTCACCGAACCGGGTCAACTGGCTGGTGGACGAGGAAGTATTTCGCGTGGCCCGTCCGTCGGCGAGCTTTTGCTTGATCATGTCCAGGGTTTGGGTCCGCTGTCGCGTGTCGGCGACCAGGTTGCCGTAGCGGGCCCGGAGATTTGCGAGACGGTCGAGTCGCTGCTGGACATCGCTGAATTGCTCTTTCATCGTCCGAATCTGATTGGCGTTGGATGCGAGATCCGCTTCGATACCGCGCATCGCGGACTTCACTTCTTCTTGCAGCTGGTTGAGAATTTGCTTTTCCGTGCGGGCGGCGCCTTGAACCTTCGGATGGGATTCGGTCAAGCCGCCGCGCAGTTTCGAGAGATCGGTCTGGGCCTCAGTCAATTTTTCTTTCAGCGATCGCAAACTGGGCTGCAAATCGAGCAGGCGGCTGGGAGTCGCGAGCAATTCAGCGGTGTCCAGTTG
>CAZFLF010000620.1:0-4854 GCA_964519825.1 uncultured Pirellulaceae bacterium
GGTCACCATTTTGAAAGCCTGCGAGAGCGTTAGCGCCATTCCGACACCCGCCGGTTATGTGCTGGCGCTCGGCGAACCGTCCATCCAACACTCGATCGAACACCGAGACTGCACCGCCGATCTGCGCGAGTTGAGCGTTGTGCCGCGCGAATGGACGCGCGATCAACTGGCGGCATTGCGAAACTGGCTTCCCGAAAACGCCCAGCCGGCTCGTGCCAAACTGAGCCAGCTGGTGGATCGGTTGGTCTGGCGAGAGTTTCTGGAAGGCTGGTTCTGCTATGCCGCCGCAGGCATCGCGGGATTGGTCTTCACTCGCTGGGGGTCCATCGCGCTGGTGGAACCTTGGCGCCGCCGCGACACCTGGAGCGAATCGCTGGCATTGCTGGTCAAAATTGCTGCCGTCTCCGCAGTGGCGTGGTTTCTCTTTCAGATCCTCACGGATTCATCTGGTTGTCGCGGCTCCGTCCCGTTACGCCTCCATTGATCCCCACCCGATGCGTCCAATTTGGTCTCGGAGAAGCAAGAACATGACCGCCCGATTCGCATTGCTGCTTATGCTTGTCGTCCAGTTGATTGATTCCGTGAGTCCGCGAGCCAGTGCTGACGAGCTTCCACCGTCGCCGCAACCGCAGTCTGAACTGAAATTGTGGATCAAGATCGACTGGTCCCTGGGCGCCGATCTGCCACAGGGATTCCAGGACAGTGATGGCGGGCTATTAGGATCACAATTGGTCACATCTTGCGGCTTTTGCAGCGGCGGGTTGGAAGAAGACAACCGTCGCAAGCCGGGACGATATCCGCGAGGTTTTCTCACCAAGACTTGGGCGTTGGACCTGGACGACAAGTCCCCTCACTGGATTCCTCTACCGGATTTTCCGGGCGCTGCGCGCCAAGGTTTGTTTTCGGCGGTGGTCGGCGATTCGCTGTATTTCTGGGGAGGATTCAGCTACTCGGAGCCGTTCTGTTACCAGGATGGCTATCGCCTCCAGCGGAACGTGCAAGGAGTCTGGACCTGGCAGCCTCTCCCCGATCTGCCGTGGAAAGTGACATCCGCGTCGTTGTGCGTGCTGGGATCGAAGATCTATCTCTGCGGCGGAGCCGACTACGACGGCATAACCGGATTCTTCACAGAACATGATCGCTCGAAGAATCAGCGACGCCTGGGAGCGCGGCTTCTGGTGCTCGATACCCGACAGCTCGGCAAGGGTTGGCAATCGCTTTCCGAATGCCCCGGCACGCCGCGTTTTGTGCATGCCTTCCAACCGGTTGCAAACAAGCTCTATCTCATCGGTGGCGCCACAGGAAACGTCATCCGAGACGGTAAGGATTACGGCTATTGCAGCGTGGTTGACAACTGGGTATTCGATCCCGCGAACGAGCAATGGACCCGGCTACGCGATCTGCCGGTCTCCAGCGGCAATTTCCCCAAGAGCAGCCAGCTCGTCTTTCAGGATCGGTACATCATTCTTCCCGGTGGGCATCAGTATTCGCACGTCGCGAATCCCGATGGTTCGATCCGCTCAGACTATGGCAAAGCCTCACGCAAACGTCCGCAAAGCGGGCTGCACAATGACGTCTTCGTGTACGACACCCAAACCAATCTGTTCGGCGCCGGTGACACACTGCCCATCGACAACAACCTGCCGATGTCGGTCATTCGCGGCGATCGAATTTTTTTGATTGGGGGCGAAACGGGGGGCGGCGAGATCAATGGCAAGTTCTACGGCCACCATCCTGACTTGTTGCTTATCGGGACCATGAAGCGGACTACCGACGCACCCTGATCGGAGCCCTGAATGATCCGCATCGGTACCCGGGTCGGTGTACTGCCATTGGGGTCCCTCCCTGCCTGCCCCGATGATTCCTCAACGCGACCGTGTCAGCCCTCTTCGTGGGTTTTCGCGAACGATGGCGTAGGGTTCGTGCTTATCGAATGCGAGAGTCGATTGACAGCGGACTTGCCGACGGCCGGCGAATCGGGAATCGGCTGAAACTCGATCCCTGCCTTGTCCGGCTGCCAAAACGTTATGCCATCCCGTACACCAACCGTCTTCGCGCTGCTTAGCGTGTGAAACTCACTGTCCATCCAACCCTCGCTGCGATAATCGAAAACTGCCGCCAGGACCTGCGGCCGGCCGTGATGGGTCCACAGAAAAACATTCCCCTGGACGTCCCCGCGAACAGGATTGGAGTAGGTCAACAGAGGCTTGACCGCAAGGGTCAGTTTCGTCTTGGCTGCCGGCTCCGCAAAGAACTCATACTTCTGAGCCAGTTCGAGCACTCGGTGAGCCGACTGATTTGTTTCCTCGGTTGGTGCCGTAGCCGGCGGCGTTTTCCCGTCAAACTGGATAGTCAGCGCCCAGGCGCAAAATAATGTTGCCAAGTGGTTCATCGGTTGCCTCTACCTGAGTGGAGTAAGTACAGACAGAATGTCTTGTTTATGCTCTCTTGTCAAGAACTACCTCTTGCTGGCCAGGCGAACCACGATCTTCACCAGAAATCCCGTCGATTCACACCAGTTAATTGCACTTTGTGCACCGCGGCTCACATTCGTCAGCTAATGCGACCTACGCTGGTCGCCTCGAACTTGGTCCTTGCGACCACACTCACGGAATCCGTTTTGCCTGTAGCTGGGCGGCCGGACGTAGGCCCTCGATTTCGGCCGCCGTGTCTAGCGCAGCCTGGGCAGCGGAGGGGTTGGCGGCTCTTTGCTCGAGAATGCCGAGCAGTTTCCAGTCGCTGGCGACTCGCCGTAACGTGGTCACTTCACGCACTGCCGCGATCGCCTGCGCATATTCGCCACGCCCCCCCAGCCACGCTGCCGAGACCAGCAGCGAGTTGACGCGGGCCATGCCTGCCACCTCGGGATGACTCATCGAATACTGGATGAATTCGGTCGGATCGTGTCCCAGGCGGCCTGACTGCCAACCCAGCGTCGCGGCGACATCGACATCGCGCAGACCTGCCTGCCAGGCTTCGCTCAGCTGCTGGAAAGCCCGCGACTCGAAAAGGTTTCGCCGCACGGCATCCGGTTCCTCTTTGGCGGTCTGGATATATGCCAGCCCCAACATGCGCTGACGATCCACCAGCTGGTAGGCAGAGAGGTCGGCCAGCGCAGCAAGTTCACTCGTGCCTCGCCGCACCGGCTCGGCCGTTTGCACCGCGGAGTGAATGCCAATTCGATGGTGCGTAAATGCCAAATGAGGGATCTCGGTATCCGAGGTGGGCATGTGGCAGACAATGCAGTTGTTATCCGCACTTCGCTGCTGCCGCACGCTCGGATCGACCGTACATTTTTCCTCGGCATGGCAGTCCAAACACTTGTCGCGGTAATAGTTCGCTCGCTCGACCTGCTGCGGAGGCAGGTGGGGATCGTGGCAGGTCGTGCAGGTCAGCTTGGACCGCTGGTAACAGCGGCTCAAGCGAATCTGCTCGACGTGTCCCACCACGGTCATCGACGATGGATCTTCATCCAAGCGATAGTCGACTCGGAACCGCTCCAACGGCAACCCGGGCCGGAAATCGGGCATCGCCCGCCCGCGAGCAATGATGGAAGCGGTCGCGCGCAAGTGGCATTGCGAGCAGATGGATTCCGACAGCTCCCGGTCCAAGTGACGTTGGTTGACAATCGTCACGTCGACGTCGTCGTCAGCGGGCGCGGCTGGGGAGCCATTACTCCATCGGTCAACGTGCAGCGAGCCGGGGCCATGGCAGCGTTCGCAACTGATCCACGTCTCGGAAATCTCGATTCGCTGCAGGCTCTTGCCGATCGCGCGGCTGTTCCCCGAATGGCAGTTAACGCAGCCTTCGTCGATGGGCCGCGAGAATCCCGAGTGCACGGGCAAATCGTATCCCGGCGACATGCCCCATGCTTTTTGCGAGGTGTACCAGGTGAGCGGCGATTCGACGAGGAAGCCGTCGATTTCGAGCAGGTAACTGCGCGAGTGGCGACCCGATCCGATGACATAAGGAATTGCATAGTCCGCCATCACAACTTCCGGCACTCCCGGTCTGGCCAGGAGGAACTCCTGATGCCGCAACCGACCTTCCTGCCGATAAACGCGGTATCGCCTGCCCGATTTGGGATGGTCGAATACGGCATCGGGTGGCTCGTGGTCGGGATTCAACAACGCCAGCGAGCGCCCCATCCCGGTTTTTCGGTAGGCGTTGAAGGCGTCTTCGTGACATGCACGGCATGCTTCGCCACCGACATACCGAGCTGCGGAGGTCGTGTTCAGGAATTTGCTGCTGGGCAGTTCAAGCACCGGATACCGATTGTCTTTCGGCTCCCCGTTGTCGGGCGCATTCGTGGGCGCGGTCAACTCCATTGGGCGCTGTCGGAATTTCCAAGTGAGCGCGCCGCCTGCGATCGAGACCGCTAACAGCATTGCAACGAGTATCCGGCGATGACCGCGCCTGTATCCCATCAAGTACTTCTCCCTTGCCGATGTATGGTCACTTTGCCCGTCCGTCCGCGCTGGGGTGGACGGTCGGCGACTATCCTACCAAGGATTCGACGTCCCGCAGACAACTGCCGCGGCGCGCACGATAACGTCTGTCGCCACGCAACTTCGTCCAAAGGTCATTCGAATGGAAGCCATTCTCGCAGCTCAGCACGGGCTGCAAATTCGACGAATTAGACGCTTTCGCACAGCACGACTCTTTCCGTCGAATTTTTGCCCGTGGCACCCAATAGATGGCCTGACAGTGCGGCCAGTCCGGACGGTTGCAAGCAGTTGCAAAAAAGCGGGTCGCCTATCCATCGTGTCGGCGTCTTATTTGTAGGCAGATCGTTTAACGGCAAGCCGAAGGCGACTGCAGTGCGGCCAGCCACGCCGTCGCCGTCGGCTTGCC
>CAZFLF010000621.1:0-4853 GCA_964519825.1 uncultured Pirellulaceae bacterium
GACGGACCGGATCGTTATAAAAACTTCCCTCAACTCTAGCCCACGTCAGCGGACAACAGGCCAATGGCGGCTCAGTCGTTTCAACCCGTAGGCTTGCTACGATCGTCCGATCCGGCCAATCTCAACGACGGCGAAAACCTCACGGGCCAAATCCCGAAGCGCATTCACGACATCGGTTTCCGAGGGTGCGGTCGCGAAGACCGTACACACCGGAACGCCGCGGGCAATCGCAGTGCCGGCGGCTGGTAAGTCAGCGACGACAGAATAATGAGCATCTGAATTGCGCGCAGCGACCCACCGGGAGAATTCACCGGGAACCACCAGCGAACAGCGGGCGTAGAGAATCGCCTTCCCATGCGGAGCGCGATCCCAGTCTAAATCGACCGTAGGCAGACGAAGGTGTTCGCACGCTTCCACGTGTAGACGAAGTGCCAGCAGGCCCAAGCTTCGCTCCAGAATTTCCACGGCTCCGGTGTAACGAGGATTTACCTCCAGAGTCCATACTGCGTCGCTGTTGAGAATAGCATCGATCCCGAATAAGCCGAGTAATTGAAATTCCCGAGCTAGTACGCTGCCAATTCGTTGTAACTGGCGCACGACGGCTCCCGGAACAACCAGTGGCCCGACATTGCCGACATAGTAGAACTGTTCGGCACCGGCCCACGCACAACCCACGAGTTGCCGCGTTACACCTAGCAACGACGCCTGCCCGTGCGCCGCAATGTACAGCGCGCTAATTGGCTGGCCCGGGACGAAACGTTGCCGGTAATGCGTTCTCACCGATGGGCGGACAATCAGCGGTTCGCCTTCCACACACTCGATCCGGCGAATGCCAATTCCGCCACCCGATCGCAACGGCTTGTCCAGCCACGCCCCGGGTTGAAGTGATTCATCGGCGCGGCGGAGTTCCGGAGCCAGCAATTGTTGCTCGACCAGTTTTTCGTGAAGAGTCCAGGGGTCACGTACGGCACGAACGACATCCACAGCATTCCCCAGCAGAAGCCGGTCGCGTCCGAGCGTCTCGATGACCTCGGGATGATTTTCCATAGCCCCTGTATACAGGAATGGGCAGCCGGGAAATTGGCTGGCGAGCTCAGCGATCCCTCGTGGGTAAACGTCGATTCGTTTCGCCGGACAGCATGCCAGTAGGTCTTCGTCGGCGAATTGGTCGATGGCGAAAGGCTGCCAACCGGCTCGTAGCGTGGATTGTGCTGCGGCCCGTGCACTAGATCCGACGATCAGCAACATCCGCGTCATTGGACCATCCAATTCGTGATACCGTCGATCGGTTCGCCACGCGCCATCGGCGGGTTGCAATCGGCCAGTCGTGTGGTAATTTCACGGGTCACTTTTGCTGCTGGCGTTCGGAATTGAAGGATTGTCAAGACAAACTGTCACGCATTTTTGGGAGAACTTTTCATGTCAATGTACATCGGCGAAGCCCTGTCGGGCGAAGGAAACGAAATTGCCCACATCGACTTGCTGATTGGCGACAAGGATGGGCCGGTCGGCCATGCGTTCGCTAACGCTTTGGCCCGTCAAAGCGAAGGACACAGCAATCTGCTCGCGGTGCTCACCCCGAACCTGGCTGTGAAACCAGCCACGGTGTTGATCACCAAAGTTACGATTAAGGGGATGAAGCAGGCAGTGCAGATGTTCGGTCCGGCGCAAGCTGCCGTCGCGAAGGCCGTCGCCGACACGGTCGCCGAAGGGATCATTCCGCAGTCTCAGGCGGAAAATTTGGTCATCGTGTGCGGGGTGTTCATCCATCCCGCTGCCGAGGACAACAAGAAAATCTACAAGTACAACTACGACGCCACCAAGCAAGCCATTGTCGCCGCCATGGCCGGCAAGCCGACGGCTAGTGAGATGCTGGCTGGCAAGGATAATGCCGAGCATCCGTTCCGGGGGTTCTAGTCTGGGGGTTCTAGTCTGGGGCTTCTAGGTTCGAGTTCCGCATTTTTCGGAGTGCTGCGACTTATCGCAGCTTTGGGATTTGGATTGATTCGAGAAATCGTCGCCCACCGCTTGCCCGAATGAAGCGGTGGGCGGTTTGTTTTGGGATCCCAGAATGACCAAACCCAAAATTCTCATCCAGCTGGACCCTGATCCGCATGCAAGTGTCTTTGACGCGGTTGTCGCGATCGACGCCGGCGTGGAACATTTGCTGCAATACAACAGCGTCGAATCGATCCATGTCAGATCACTCGTGCACGGCGCGATCTTCACACGCGGGCCCCTGGAATTGCGACACACGGCGATCTTTGTCGGCGGTTCCAACGTTGCACAGAGTGAAACGCTGCTTAAGGAAGTGTGTGCCAGCTTCGTGGGCCCCATGCGTGTTTCGGTAATGTTTGACGCGAACGGCGCAAATACGACGGCGGCCGCAGCAGTGCTGGCGGCGGCAAAACATGTCGAGTTGCGCGGGGCGGAAGCCTTGGTACTCGCAGCAACCGGCCCCGTGGGACAACGCGTCGTGAGATTGCTGGCTCGCCAGGGTGCAGTTGTCCGCGCTGCTTCACGCGATGAACGACGCGCTGCGGAAGCTTGCCGTGTCGTTTGCGGACTGGCGCCCGACGCGCGAGTTACGCCGTACGGAGTTGCCACCACTGAACAACTTCACAGAGCCTTACGCGGCGTACAACTCGTCGTCGCCGCAGGAGCGGCCGGGATTCAACTTCTGTCATCGACGGATCGGCGGACGGACGCGGATCTCAAGGTCGTCATCGACCTCAACGCGGTTCCGCCACACGGCATTGAGGGCGTGGGGGTCATGGACCAGGGAACGCTCCGCGACGGTGTGTATTGTTATGGTGCGATCGGCGTCGGTGGGGCCAAAATGAAAATCCACAAAGCCGCGCTCCGCAAACTGTTCGATGCCAACGATCAAGTACTCGATGCGGAACAAATCTTCGCCATCGGCCGGGAACTGGCCAACTCGCCGCAATCCTAGGCACCGGGCTGAATCGGCAACATTGGTAGGCCTATCAATGCGATGACCAGCAAGACTTGCCGGTCCGGAGAACGAGCATGGCGGTTCTGGATACCGCATACCGGTGCAAATAATCGGCGGGAAGTCGTTGTGGCAACGAAGGATGAATCGTCCACGGTGTTAGGCGGTAAAACAGTTCGGTCGCTTGGCCCGCTCGTTGCTAAACCGAATGTGATTCGCAGGGGGTGCGAATTGCCACGGATGTCAGCACTATGCCTTACGGCATGTATCTCTCGGCAGCGGGTGCGCATGTGCAGAGCCAGCGTTTGCAGGTGTTGGCCAATAATCTGGCCAACGTCAGCACACCCGGGTTTAAACGCGAATTCGCCGTCTTTCAGGCATTGAACCCAGAGGCGATCGAACGCGGTCAGGCAACTGCCGGTTCTGGATCGCACAACGATGTTGGTGGTGGAGTCGCGTTCCAGGAGACCGTGACGGATTTCAGCGGTGGCACGCTGCGACAAACCGGTAATCCCAGCGATGTGGCGATTGACGGCAACGGATTCTTTCTGGTCGCGAAAGATGGCGAGCAGTTCCTGACGAGAGCCGGGAATTTCCACTTCGCTCCCGACGGTCGACTGATGACCGAACAAGGCCATCAAGTACTGGCCACGGACCGCCAACCGGTGGTAATTAATCCGACCGTGCCGTGGGAGTTTCAATCACACGGCACGTTGGCTCAGGCTGGCAATGCGATTCCGCTCGCCATCGTCAAACCGAAATCGCTCGGAGACTTGACCAAGGCGGGCGAAAACATGTTTTCACCGCAGGCCGAAATCCAGGACGTGGTTCCTGGCGAGCGTCGCGTGGCGGGCGGCTTCCTCGAGCAGTCTTCCGTCCAGCCCGCACTCGAAATGATGGAACTGATTGAAACTTCGCGGGTGTACGAAGCCAACGTTCGCATGATTCAAAACCAAGATCAATTGCTCGGTACGCTGATCAACCGCGTACTGAAAGTCTAACTTCGGAGGAACCACTCGATGACTGTGCAAGCTTTGTACACCGCCGCGACCGGCATGCAGGCCATGGAAACCAAGTTGGACGTGGTCGCGAATAATCTCGCCAACATTAATACTACGGCATTCAAGAAGGGACGGGCGAACTTCGAGGACCTGTTCTATCGTCACTATCAAATGCCGGGTGCGGCAGACGCCCAATTGAAAACCGGCACCGGCAGTTCCGTGGGACTTGGCACGCGCCTCTCGTCGATCCAGACCGATTTCAAACAGGGGGCGTTTCAGTTCACCGGAAATGAACTCGATTTGGCCATCGAGGGTCCAGGATTCTTTCAGGTCCAGGACGTCGATGGCGACTTCCTCTATACCCGCAGTGGGAACCTCAACAAAAACGCCGAAGGCGTGCTGGTCCTTGGCTCCGCGACCGCTGGCCGCGTGCTGCAACCGCCGACGACGATTCCGGTGGACGCGACCCACGTCTCGATCCAGTACGACGGTCAAGTGATGGTTACCCAGCCCGGCAGTACGATCCCCACGGCAGTCACCCAATTGCAAATCGCCACGTTCATCAATCCCGAAGGCTTGCTGAAAAAGGGAGAGAACTTATTTCAAGAGTCCGCTGCCTCCGGCACGTCTAATCTCGGAAATCCAGGTACTCAGGGGATCGGACTGATCAAATCCGGTGCACTCGAAGCTTCCAACGTCGAGCCCGTTCAGGAGCTGATCGACCTCATCACGACTCAACGCGCGTTTGAATTGAACTCGCAAGCGGTGCAGGCCGGTGACCAAGTGATGTCGCTGATCGCGAACCTGCGGCGAGCCTAGAAGCAGGGGTTAGAGGTTAGAGGTTAGAGGTTAGGAATACAAAAAAGTCTCTGACCTCTGACCTCTGACCTCTGACCTCT
>CAZFLF010000622.1:0-4852 GCA_964519825.1 uncultured Pirellulaceae bacterium
CTCAGTTCAACGCGCTCGCCTGCGGCTTGCGGTTAAACGAATCGGATTGGGCGGTGAGCTTGCGCGGGAGTTGGATCATGAAATGGCACATGGCTTGGTGGCAGGGAATCGCGGCGGCGGCAATCGTTGCCGGAATCGTGGGTGGTTGGTGCACACTGCGTTATGTGACCGGACCCCTGCCTGCGGAATCGTTGCGCGAATCGCAAACGGCGACGGCCCCGGAAACGGCGACTGCGAAAGAACGCGTGACGTTGTCCCCCGCGAAACGGGAAGCGGCGAAGATTCTCACTCAGCTAGTCGCAATGCAAGAGGTTCCAGACTCTCGAACCGTGTCCGGAAGGCTGCAGTACGACGATCGTCGGCACGTAAAGGTGCGTGTGGCGACCGCGGGAGTCATGGTCGAGGTTCGCGTGAAGCCGGGAGATCGCGTGACCGCGGGTCAGACACTGGCTGTCATCAGCAGTCCGGAAATCGGCGAGGCTCGCGCGGATGTGCTGAAACGACAAGCAGAATGGGAGATCGCTCTGCGGAAGCACGAGTGGGAGTCGCAAATCGAGTCCAACCTCCGGCCGTTTGTGACCGCTATCCAGCAACGAGTGGATGCCAAAGAGTTACAGAAACAATTTCGGACGACGACTCTTGGCGAACATCGTGAGAAACTGGTCTCGGTATACACGCGGTTTGTACTGGCCGATTCGCTGCTCAAAAGTGCCGATTCGGTTTCGGCATCTGGAGTGTTGGCAGCGCGGACGGTTCAAGAGCGGACGACTGAGCGACAGGCTGCCGAGGCTGCGCTCCTGGCCGCCTGCGAACAAGCCGGGTTTGACGCCGAGCAACGCAGCGATTCGGCTGCCCTGGCCGCCACGGACACTCAACGCCGGGCGGATATCAGCCGGCAGCACCTCCGAGCGCTCCTGGGTTACGACCCGACCGACGACAAATCCAAAACGGATCAGGAATTATCGCTGGTTGAGGTGCGGGCGCCGTTTGCTGGCACTATTGAGCAACGTAACTTTTCGAATTCTGAGCGAGTGCAACCGAACGACGAACTATTTGTGTTGGCGGACACGACAATGTTGTGGATCGTGGCCAATGTGCGCGAGCAGGATTGGTTGGCGATTGACCTGCAGCCAGGAATGCCGATTACCGTCCGGGTGCCTGCGATTCCAGACCGCAAGTTCACTGCCACCGTGCATTTCGTCGGTCGTGAAGTCTCTGCGGCCAGCAATGCGGTTTCAATCGTCGCGGAAATCGAGAACCGTGATGAGACGCTACGCCCAGGGCTGTTTGTCCAGGCGACATTGATTGTCGGATCATCAACTCCTGTACTGGCCGTGCCGGCAACGGCGGTCGTCACTCATGACCAGCAGTCATTCGTCTTCGTCCAGGAAAACGAAGGCACGTACCGGCGTGTCGACGTGGCCACCGGCCGGCAAACCGATGACTGGATCGAAATCCGTAGCGGCCTCATCATCGGCGCGCCGGTTGTCGTACAAGGCACCTTCATCCTCAAGTCCGAACTACTCCTGGAATCCGAAGACTGATTCTCCCTTGGCCCGCATTTCTTTCCCTGACCTCTGACCTCTAACCTCTGACCCCTTCCCCATGCTCAGCCGCCTCATTCACTTCTCGCTCTCGAATCGTTTTCTGGTGATTGCGCTGACGTTGCTCGTGGGAGTTGGTGGGGCGTACACGGCCGTGCATTTACCGATCGACGCTGTTCCGGACATGACCAACGTTCAAGTGCAGGTCATCACCAACGCCGGATCATTGTCTCCCGTGGAAGTCGAGCGGTATGTGACGAATCCGGTTGAAATGGCGATGGCGGGATTACCCAACCGCGAGGAATTGCGAAGCGTTTCTAAGTTTGGCATTTCTTCCGTTACGATTGTGTTTCGTGAGGGGACTGACATCTTTCACGCCCGCCAATTGGTGGCGGAACGTCTGTCGGACGCGGCCGAACGGATGCCCTCCGGCTATGGTCACCCGACTTTGGGACCGCTCACCACGGCGCTCGGTGAAGTCTTGCAGTTCGAGGTCCGCGGCGATGGCTATACGCCGACCGATTTACGCACGCTGCTGGAATGGGACATTGCGCCGAAATTGCGTGAAGTGAAGGGCGTGACGGAGATCAACACGCACGGTGGATTTTACAAGTCCTTTGAGGTGCGTCCGGATCCAGAGCGGTTGTTGAGCCTGGCAATTTCGCTCGACGAATTGTTTCGACAATTACAGGTGAACAACGTCACCCGTGGTGGCGGCTATGTTGTTCATCACGACGAGCAACGCTTCATCCGCGGGTTGGCATTGCTATCTGGTCCGCAGGATATCGAACAAATTGTGATTCGACGCGCCGCCGATGGCACGCCGATCTTGTTGCGCGATGTGGCATCCGTGGCGATCGCACCGTTGACTCGCCAAGGAGCTGTCACGCGCGATGCGCGCGGCGAGGCGGTCGTGGGGATGGTCATGATGACGATCGGCGAGAACTCGCGCGATGTCGTCGAACGGGCGAAGATTCGGCTCGCAGAAATCGAACCGACGCTGCCGGCCGGCGTTCGTCTGGAGATCATCTACGACCGCGCGTCACTGATCGAACGTACGCTGCACACCGTCGTCACGAATCTGGTGGAAGGGGGAGTGCTCGTCATCATCGTACTGCTGCTCATGCTCGGAAGTTTCCGCGCGGGACTCGTTGTGGCGCTCGCAATTCCGCTCTCGATGCTATTTGCCAGTCACCTGATGCATTTCAGCGGCATCACGGTCAGCCTGATGAGCCTCGGTGCGATCGACTTTGGCCTGATCGTCGATAGTTCCGTGATCATGATCGAGAACTGCATGCGCCGTCTGTCGCACAACTCCGAGGGCCGATCGCGAATGGACGTGATCCGTGACGCTGCGATCGAGGTGCGCGAACCGACGATGTTCGGCGAGCTGATCATCGCAGTGGTCTATTTGCCGATTCTGGCGTTGCAAGGGACCGAAGGAAAACTCTTCAAACCGATGGCGTTGACGGTCCTATTCGCACTATGTGGTTCGCTCATTCTGTCGTTGACGTTTATGCCGGCGGTCGCCTCTCTTGTGCTGCCGCGCAACTTGTCGAAGAAGAATGTATTCCTGATGCGATGGATTAACCGCATCTATGAACCGCTAGTCGGTCGAGTAGTTCGAGTTCCAATTCTTACCACATTGGTTGCGCTCGGCATCTTCCTGGTGAGCATCCCTGTAGCTTGGCGGATGGGGGCGGAGTTCATGCCGCGACTCGACGAGGGAGATATTCTCATCGAGGCCAACCGTCTGCCTAGTTCGAGTTTGGAAGGCTCGCTCGAACTGTCCACAAGAATCGAACAGGCACTGAAGCAGTTTCCCGAAGTGGAAACGGTGTTCTGTAAGACCGGCCGGCCGGAGATCGCCAATGACATCATGGGGGTGCAGCAGACCGATGTGTGGGTCATGCTGCGCCCGCGTCACGAGTGGCCGCGCCGGAAAAGCCGAGATGATCTGGTCCAGGAGATGTCGGAGGTACTCAATGACCGTGTCCCCGGTGCGGTTTTCGGATTCACGCAGCCGATCGAGATGCGCGTGGATGAGCTGGTCGCCGGTGTCAAGGCCGATGTGGCCGTGTTGCTCTATGGAGATGAACTCTCAGTGCTCAGCGATCGATCGCGGGCGATCGAACACGTGTTACGCGGCATTCCGGGCGCCGTCGATGTGAAGACGGAGTATCAAGCTAATCTTTCGACCTTGCGAATCGAACCGCGGCGAGAAGCCTTGGCTCGATACGGAATCGACGCGACGCGGGTCATGGATGTCGTGGCCGCCTTGGGTGGCGAAGAAGTCGGGCAGATTTATGAAGGACGGCGGCGGTTCCCGATTGGTTCCTTCGAGACGCGATCCGGCCTCGTCTAGCCGATCCCGTACTGCTCCCGCGCGAAGGGAAGGAGGCCGGCGCTCTCGAGTCTGTCCAACGGTGCACGGAACGTGACCTGGATGACCCCGGGGTGCCGTCCGATCTCGATGGCCCCGGTGATCGTCGCCCGGTTACGAACCTCCGGGACCGTCATCCCGAGAACGTCGGCCGCCCGTTGCAGCCCGTTGTCCGTCGCGCTATTGAGATCGGGCCCGGTGCCGACGAACGAGACCGGCGCGGTCTCCTCGAGTTCCTCCATGCCCCATTGGCGAGCCACGGCGAGCGCACGCTCTCTCTCCTCGGAAGACAGCGGGCGGGCGAGGAAGGGCAGGTCCTCTTCCACCGGGAAGATGATCGGCCCGTCGATTCCGAGATCCTTGAGCACGTGGACTTGAAGCGTCACGGTTCCCGACACATCGCACGTGTGGCCGGCGATCTCGCCGTCGCCCTGAAGCGCGTGCATGTCACCCAGGTAGACGCCGCCTCCGGGAACTTTGACCGGGCAGATGAGGATCGCCCCCGCCCTCACCGCGTCGATATCCATATGGCCGTCGGTCTTGTGCTGCTGTAGCTCTTCTGCGGTCAGCGCATACTCGTGAGGTGCACCGATGAGGAATGCACCGAAGTCACCCGCGTTGTGGGAGTCGGGCATATCGATGGACGGCGTGGTGCCGATCTGTCCCATGAACGGCCGCAACCTCGTCACAACTCCTACGAGGTCGTGCGGTGCGAAAGTCAGGACCGGGTTCTGGATCGAGTTCTCCGGCAGGGCCGCGTACCGGTGCGCGTCACGTGCGATCTGCTCGGCCACCTCCTGGTTCAGCGTCACGCCGACGCTGCGGTTGTCGTCGAACGCAACCGTGTACGCGTGGACGAAGGTGAACGGGCTCGCGTCCGCTCCACACTTGACGCACCGAACCGCTTCCTGACCGATGCCCTTGA
>CAZFLF010000623.1:0-4845 GCA_964519825.1 uncultured Pirellulaceae bacterium
AGACTCATGCACATCGCCGGCAAGCTGGCAATTGAGTTCAAAGTGTCCGGCGGATACATCCCGACGTTGGACGACGAGGACGAGGAATCCGGCGGGGCGTGTTGCCAAGAGAAGCCCGACCCGGCTGAACTGGCTGTCGATTTACTCGCCCGATTCGTCGCGGCGAAAACGAACGGAGGTGCCAAGTGAGTTGCACACTCCGTGCGTTCTTCGAAAACGTCTACCGCCCAATTAAGCTCGGCCCGAGTCGACTCGATTACGTGAGTCAGTACCGCTCGGCAATTCACTGGTTCGCGGATGCGATCGGTCGCGAGCCAACCGTCGGTGATTTGACCGTCGACAACCTGCGACTGCTTTTGACAAGGCTCGAAGTCGTTCGCCTGGATCGGCGACGGACGATTCGATCAAGGATTGGCAGTCTGTGGCTCTACGCCAACACGCTCGGAATGGGCGCGCCGTATCGGAAGATTCCGACGCAGCCCAAACCTCCGTCAAACGTGGTGCAACCAGAGCCGGGCACGGTGTGGCATTTGTTTGAGACATCGTATCGGCCGACTCGCATGGTTGGTTGTGCCATTAGCACCGTGAAGGAATATCGTTTTACGTTCCGGCTAATGCGAGAACATTTTGAGCGAGATCTGCGGATTGACGAACAAACCGACGGCATCGCCGCGGAACATCTCGAATGGCTGTTGGCCAAAGAGTATTTGCCGGTCACCGTCAACGGCTATCGGGGCTGCTGGTTCACTGTCTGGCGGCACGCCGTGGAAAAGCATCTGATCGATCGCCCTCCGTGCGTTCGGAAACTGCGCGTGGACCTGGATGAACCAGACGCGTGGGATGATGTCGAAGGTAGTCGCATCATCGAGGCTACGGCGGTGCTGCGGGACTGGCGGCCAATCGCTGGCGTGTTTCTAGCCGATAAGTTTTTCCGCGCGCTTTTGCTGGTTGGGTATTGGGCCGCGTTACGCCGGGGCTCGCTGCTCAAATTGAAGCGGTCGGATATCTCGATCGAGACCGGTTGGCTGAGTGTGGGCGGAAACCAAATGAAGAATCGCCGCGGTCGTAAGTACTTAATGGCGCCCGACGCGATCGATGCCGTTCGGCAGATATGGTTGCCCGATCGGGAATTGTTGTTTCCGTTTCCGCACACTGACAAGTACCTCTATCGCTGCATAAACGAATTGTTGCGCGTTGCGGAAGTGGCGCCCAGCACGCGCCGCAGCATGACGAAGTTGCACAAATGGCGACGGACCGCCGGCACGCAAGCGGCAGTTCACGGTGGCCTCGAGGCGGCGATTTGCCTTTTGAACCATAGCGGGCCCGACGTGACGAAACGTTACATCGACCCAACGAAGTTGCCCGGCCGCGATATGACCAAGATCTTGCCGTCGCTTACGGGTGCGAGGGCATTTTCACAGACGCGTTGAGTTCAATTCGTTTCCATTTTTTGGAGTACATAACCGTGATTCAGAAAACGACTGACACCGAAACAACCAACACTGAAATGATCGTTAGCATTGCCGACATCGGGCGGAATCCAAGCCAGCCGCGCCGGGAGTTCGACCACGCCGAACTGCAATTACTCAGCGCGTCGATAGCCGAACACGAACTTTTGCAGCCGATTGGAATCAGACGTTCCGGCGCTGGGGCCGAGAAGCCGTTCGAACTGATTTGGGGCGAGCGTCGGTTACGTGCCACTGAGTTGGCCGGGCATACGACGATCCGGGCCACTTTGCGAGAATCCGACCCGGTGAAATCGCTGTTGATGATGGGTGAGGAAAACCTAAACCGAAAGGACTGGAATCCCGTCGAACGTGCCGAATATCTGCAGCGGCTCAACATGCGCAAGGAGGACGGCGGCGCCGGGTTGACGCATGACGAGATAGCGCCACTTTGTGGCCACAATCGAACCTGGGTTAGCAGGCAAATCAGCCTGTTGAAGCTGCCGGAGGCAACGTTACAGCGCGTTATTTCCGGGGAGTTGACCGTAGCAGTCGCGGTCAAGTTGGCGACGTATGCAGACACGCCGATCGTGTTGGCGGCACTCATCGACGACATGGCCAAGAACCCGCAGTTTTGGGAAACGTCTGTTCAATATGATCACCGCGTAGAACTCATCGTTAAGAGCATCTCCGCGATCGATGAAGAACCTGTGGATGCGCATCCAGGCCTATCGCGCGGCCAGCAGCGTGAGCAGACTCGTGAGCCGATTTGTGAGCAGCCGCAGACAACAAAAATCCCGGCACTCACTAAGGCGTCTCCCGATCATCCGATGTTTCGGCGGTTCTTGCCAGTCGTTGAACCGTACCGTGACAGCCTGAATGCCCTGACTACGCTGCGAAACCTGATTGATGCGCTGATCAATCAGTTGGTCTCCACAAATGGCCATGCGGAAGAAAGCCCCACTGAGGACGAGCCCGAGGCCCCTGCTAAGCCGACGCGTCCACGTCGCGGATCGTATCACAAGCGGGGAAAGGGACCGCGGGCAGGGGAACACAAGCGACTTGCTGTACAACGCGAATCGCGAAGTGGTGCGTCATGAAATCACGGTCATTTAGGACTGGCGAGCTTGTCTGGCTGAACAGTGAGATGGACGGACGGCCAATGACTATCGAAGGCGTTGACGAAACACAATGCACGTGCACCTGGCTAAATACAAATGGCGAATTGCAACGGGCCACGCTTCACGCTGCCTGCCTGACAAATCGGACGGCGATTAATTTTGACTTCACGCCCTGCGATCAGGACCAACGCACCAAACAGCTGTCGCGGTGGGTTGGCAAAGGACCATTGATACCGGTGCTGTATGGCCTACGGCTGTCGCTGCAGGAATCGCCAGCGGTACCAATAAAAAGCGAAACTCCATCTCGCTGGCGAGTCGAACTCACGAAGACAGTTTGTCTAACGTTCGGTTTATGCATCGGCAAAATCTCTGATGTAGAGATCGAAGACGGCATCGGTTGCACGGATGAAGAATGCCGCGAATTCATTGTGGACGAGATGGAACAGTTGGTTAACGATCTGAAGTGGTCGCCTGCAAGCATTGGCGAATACTAGCGTTCCCCCGTGTGACCCCTCGCGGCGCTGCCTGCTTGAGACGAGGCAGACCGCCGCGGGGGTGTTTTCAGTTGACACAGCAAACGCGTTGCGTCGGAACGGCGTTTTTTGTTTGTTCACATCTAATCGAGCTAATAAAATCCTCGCGCCGCTGGCACCGTCAGTGGTTCATGTTGCAGAGGGTGAATAGATGAGAAAACTGCTCGAGTGGCGATACGTCAGAGGGCTCGGCCAATTACAGATTTTGAACCGGGTATCCGTCTCACTTCTAATCGTTGTGCCAATTCTCGCGGCAGTATGGCCAGCGGTTCTTGCCGCAGTAAATCGGTACAACCAAGCCGTCTACCGAGCACGTGATGCACTGGACTTAGCAGCCGATAAACTTGGTCAAGATATTGCAACATATGAATCGGTGGCCGGGATCGCTGGCGAAAACCCTCGTACGAATGCGGCCCGCAGCGAGATTGAATCATTGAAAAACAACGCCGATTCACTGAAAAAACATGTCGCGGAGTATCTGAAGGAGTTTGAACCAAAAGCGATCCACACCACGAGTCTTCCGACCACCTGGGCAATTGCATTTTTTGCTTCGCTGTCGATTCTATTTGGCCGGACCGTGTTTCAATTGTTCTGTCCGGAGACCGTTCGTGAATGGAGTCTATCGCAGCACGTCGAACGGCAAAAAGACGAATTCGCGCGCGCCCCTTCGAACAGCGCTATTGAACTTGCCTTGCAAATCCTGGCGCATAATCGAACTTCGAAACATGTTCGCGATCTAGTCGATGGAGAGGAATTACACCGATCGGACCTTGCGCAAAAAATGCATCAACTTGATAGCGATCTTTGGATGCTGGAATCGGATATTACTCAAGCTCGAGCCCCGGTGGAGGCAGCGACGAATGATTTACAGCGTGATTTACACCGCGAGAAATTACATGAACTAGTGGAACAGCAACGCAGTAAACAAGAACAGCGTCTCGTCCTACAGCAGTCCGATCGCGGTGATCACGGTCCTGAATTCCGCAGACGAATGGCTATTATTGAAGAGGGAGCCCGTTACAGATATCGCATCGATTCTCAATGGCTGCCGTCCCTGGTGGCGTTATGCATGACTTTGTATATCGCTGGCGTGGGCTTGATACTTCGCATCATATGGATTCAGTCCAAAGAGGTGGGCTCTGCTGCTGGATGGTGGTGAGCTAAGGTCAGTCACGTCGGCCGGCGGGGTTATTGTTGGCGGTTCTTCGATTCGCCGTTCAACACTCGCACAATGGCCGCGGCCCGCCATCTTCACTTCCTCCAGATTGGTTGGTGTCACTGACACCGGCAACCGGCGTTTTTGTTGGCTAACTGGTGTCAACTTCGCTAGACTGTTAGCGGCCGGAAGCGTCGGAAAACAGCGGTTTTCCCGCAGAAAAGAGTCTTGCTAGCACAGACAGGCGACGCCCTCCTAAGTCTGGCGCGTCTGCCAATTCCGCCACTCCCGCTCAGTCAGGCACCAGCAGATTGCGGCAAAACGCCAGCGATGTCAATCCCGCACGAATGCTGAACGAGGACGCGGCAAAAACGACTGCCCGAACCTGATCGCCGGACATGGTCTCGGAACGCGACATCTTTGTGGTCTCATTAGTACGATTACGGTTCGTGCTTTCAGGCGAAGTTCGGCCAAGAGGAGACATTCGACGAGGAATACGAGCGGCAGAATCGTAGGCTTTGATCCGCCTCGGAATCTGCAGTTCGGCAGACTTTGCTTGACTCGGCGGGCTGGTTCGGTAGCCTTTTCCT
>CAZFLF010000624.1:0-4841 GCA_964519825.1 uncultured Pirellulaceae bacterium
GATAGAGGTCCCGGCCGCCTAGAGTGACGACGGCCTGCCCAGTGGCTTTGTGGTGACGATAGGAAGGGAGACTGCGCGACATGTGTGACCTCTCGATTTCTTGAAATCCGGTAGACTACCGGGTTTCACCGAGGAAAATGGCCACACTGTCGACCGTCGACAGGTAAACTTAAGTGCTTGTTTCAGCGGGATTTACTTGCAGAGCGGGCGAAGGGACTCGAACCCTCGACATCCAGCTTGGGAAGCTAGCGCTCTACCAACTGAGCTACGCCCGCGAATGTGCTTGTTGAATATAGCTGCTGTTCGGTGACTGGCAAGCAATGACTCCCAGTGGGTGCGGAACTGCGCACGGACGGGTTTTTGTTGCCCCTCGATGGGATTCGAAGAACTCAGTTCACCGGGGTTTTGCCGCGCCAGCTGTGTTAGGCCTGGCATTGCGTGCCGGGTTTGGTGAGGGATGAACCGAAACTCTACGTTAGCATTTTCATCACCCGAGCCTCGCCCAATCGAATCCGCCAAATCAGGTTTGACGAGGCGCTAGGATTTGGTCTCAACGGCGCGGGCCCAACTTCCCGAAAAGACGAACTCGCGAAGCGGTTTGCGCGGGCGTGGTGTCGAGTCGCGCTGGGAGAAGGGGTCGGTCGATGTTGGCTCCACATTCGCTGCATAGCCGATTGCGACCGCCGTGACTGGATCGTGGGAGTCGGGGATGGCGAAATCTTGCCGGACCTTTTGCAGATTGACTCCCGCCATCTGGTGCACGGACAAGCCAAGATGCGTGGCTTGGCAACAGAGATTCCCGACGGCCAAACCGAGATCATGGACGGCGACTCGGTTCGGGCTGCCGTCACGGGAAAATGTTTTCGCCACCGCGGTCAAAAGCAACACGCCAGCGTTCTTGGCCCAGGCTTGATTCATTTCGACCAAGCAAGCAAGCGCGCGTTGGAATTCAGCCGGCTGCTCCCGGCGTGCGACGAGAAACGACCAGGGCTGCTCGTTAAAGCTGGATGCCGCCCAGCGAGCGGCCTCCAGGCACGACCACAACTTTTCCAATTCCACGCCGCGAGGATCAAACGAATAGGGACTCCAGCGCTGGGCGATGCAATCCAGAACCGGATGGTCGGGGCGGGCGAGTTTGACTTCGTGCATTGGAAGAGCCTCAATGAAAGTGAGTGCGGCAAGCGCCGTCCTCGCACTCGGTTTTGTTCCACAGGTATCGCCGCTTGGCGACTTGACGATACAGCCACTGCCACAGCGGTAAGCAGAACGGGAGATACATGAAGGGCGCCAGGGGCCATAGTCGCGGCAATCGGAGCGAGAGGTACCGGAACGCAGCGGCCCCACCGTATTGTCGCCCCTGCGAATCCACGACATACATCTGTTCGAGCAATTGGTCGCGCGAGAGATTCGAACAGTATTGTTGCGCCGCCGGGTCATGGAGAGAGACGAATGCCAGCCGGCCGCCGCCATCCCAATTGCTCAGCCGCGCAACTTGTCGGCAGCAGAATTGGCATTCCCCGTCGTAGATCACTACGTCCGCGCCAGGCAAATAGCGGGTGAAGGGAAAGAGGCGTTTTTCATTGGTCATTGGGATTTGGTCATTGGAATTGGTCATGGATCATTGAACTGGTGTTCCACCTACATAACCGCCCTGGCAAACTAGACTTAACTGTAGCCTGTGGTATGCTGCGGGCGTAGTTGGCAGGATAAACGGACCGTTCTGGGCCAGATTTGTCGAACCGACCAGGACGATGCGCTCGAAACTGCATATAATGCGGCCGTCTGTTCCGAACCGAAAATCTGCTGGAGGCACGTCATGGACCTCATTCGCCGTCAGGTAGCTCAAGCTCGCCGTCGGTTGTTGTTACAGCAGTTTTCCGCGATCGCGCCGTGGTGTTTATTTACAACGTTGCTGCTGGCAGCCATTGCGCTTGCCGTACCGAAGATTTGGGTGCTCAAGCTTGATCCCACCATTTGGCTCTGGAGCTGGATCGGCGGCGCATGTGGATTGGGATTGTTGACGGGAATTGTATGGACCTATGTCAAGCGGCGCGATTCGATCGATGCTGCGATGGAAATTGATCGCCGCTTTGGATTGAAGGAACGTGTCTCGAGCGCCTTCTCATTGCAGCCAGACGAGCTCAATACTGAGGCTGGCCGCGCATTGATCAGCGACGCCATGCAACGTGTCGAGATGATCGTCGTGAGCGAGCGATTTGGCGTCGCAACCGGTTGGCGACCGCTATTGCCACTGGGAACCGCCGTGACAGCTTTCATCATCGCCTTTTTCGTTCCCAACGCGGTCGATGAAAAGGCCCAAGCCGCCGCGACCACCGCCGCGCAGCAGAAGCAACAGATCAAGACATCCGCTCAGGAGCTGCAAAAGAAGCTGGCCAAGAAAAAGGAAGAGGCACTGAAGAACGGGCTGAAGGACGCGGAGGAGTTGTTCAAGAAGCTGATGACCGGGATCGACGATCTCGAGAAGAAAGATGACGTCGATCAAAAGAAGGCGCTGGTTAAGTTAAACGACCTCGCCAAGGAATTGGCTCAGCGACGAGACGCACTTGGTGACAAAGACAAGATGAAGCAGCAGTTCGAAAAGCTTAAGAATCTGGAAAAGGGTCCCGCCGAAAAGGTCTCCGATGCACTCAAGGAAGGCAACTTTGAAAAGGCTGCCGAAAAGCTCAACGAACTCAAGGAGAAGCTCGAAAAGGGAGAACTTAGCGCCGAGGAAAAGAAGCAGCTGAGTCAGCAGCTCGAGCAAATGAAAAACAAAATGCAGGAGATGGTCGACGCGCACAAGGAAGCCAAGCAAGAGCTCGAACAAAAGATCAAACAGAAAATCGCGGAGGGGGACCTCGAGGCGGTCAACCAGCTGCAAAAGCAATTGGACGAACTTCAAAAGTCCGACAAGCAGATGAATCGCTTGGAAAGTATGGCCAAGAAGTTTGGTGAAGCCGAGAAAGCGATGAAGGAAGGTGACAGCCAAAAGGCGGCCGCTGAATTGGCCAAACTCCAGAAAGATCTTGAGGCAATGCAGGCGGATATGAAGCAAATGGAATCACTGCAGGAGCTGATGGATCAACTTACCGACGCGAAAGACGCAATGAAATGCGAAAAGTGCGATGGGGAGGGGTGCCAGGAATGCCAAGGGGACGGTGATCAGTTCGGCAACATGAACAGTGACAACCCATCGGATCAATTCAACATGGGACCGGGAACAAACAAAGGTAAGGGTAGCGGCGAACGTGACGAGCAAGAAACCAAGACGAGCAACTATGACTCGCGCGTGCGAGCGACGCCCAAGGGTGGGTCGGCGGTGCGTGTCGGTGATGCGGGTGGACCGAACCAGTCGGGAAAGTCCACCGAGAGCATCACGGAACGGATCGAGAGTGGGTTAAATAAGGACGCCGAAGCACTCACCGATCAGCGGCTCCCCCGATCGCAGCAGGATCATGTGAAGGAATACTATGAGCGGCTGCGCAAGGGAGAATAGTCTCGGGGTCGTGCCAGCTCCTGAGTGACTCAGAATGCCCGGTCAATCGACTGGGCATTTTTGTTGGGATTGCGTTTTGTTGGGATTACGGATGACCTCTGCTTTTCACGACGCCGCCTGGAAGCGACTGTTCCGTCGTCGTTTGTTGGATTGGTTTCGCCGCAATGCGCGCGATTTGCCCTGGCGGCGCACGCGCGACCCGTATCACATCTGGGTCAGCGAGATCATGTTGCAGCAGACTCAAGTTGCCACGGTCGTACCGTATTTTGAGCGATTTCTCAGGGCGTTTCCCACGATCGATCGCTTGGCTCATGCACCGGAAGAGCGGGTGCTGAGGCTGTGGGAAGGAATGGGCTATTACCGTCGCGCTCGACAATTACACCGTGCGGCTCGTGAGATCATGGAGCGACACGGCGGACAGTTTCCGTCATCGGTTCATGAGGTGCGGGCATTGCCGGGGATCGGACGCTACACCGCCGGCGCGATCTTGTCGATTGCAGCGGACGCCCGATTGCCCATTCTGGAGGCCAACACAATTCGTCTGTTCAGCCGACTGCTGGCCTTTGCCGAAGATCCCACGAGCCGCGACGGACAAAAAGTGTTGTGGAACTTCGCCGAAGAGATCCTGCCGGCAGCTAGGGTGGGAGAGTTCAATCAGGCGCTGATGGAATTGGGGTCGCTGGTCTGCAAGCCTCGTGATCCGGCTTGTCCATCCTGTCCGGTGGCGGCGCAGTGTCCAACTTTCGCGAGCGGCAGGCAGTCCGAGATTCCCGCTGCGCCGAAGTCCAAAAAATATGAGTCAACGCACGAAGCATGTGTCGCGATCTGGCGGCGCGGACGAGTCTTGTTGCGGCACTGCGGAGAAGGGGAACGTTGGTCGGGCCTGTGGGACTTTCCACGTTTCGTGGTTGCCGATCGTGGTGACCTGAAACAGCAACTGATCTCTGGCGTCCTGCGGCAGTGCGGCGTGTCAATCGTTCCGGGGGAGCGCCTGGCGACTATCAAACACGGAGTCACGCGATTTCGCATCACGCTCGACTGTTACCGCGCCAAATGGGATTGTGGTGTGATTACCGGGAAGAGTTTGCGCTGGGTCAAACCGATGGAACTCGAGCGATTCCCGCTGAGTATGACCGCACGCAAACTCGGCGACCTGCTGGTTCGTACGTAGTGGTCCACCATCCTGTCGCCGAACTCCCGCAGATGAATCCAAAATCCTAAAGCTGTGACAAGTCGCAGCACTCCAAAACTGCGAAACGCGAACTTAGCGGTCTTAGACAGCGGCTGGATTCAACAATTCCGGCCACATCGCGTCGCTTACCAACAGTCCGGCTCGCGTCAGCCG
>CAZFLF010000625.1:0-4837 GCA_964519825.1 uncultured Pirellulaceae bacterium
AAGACCAGCATGCGGCTCTGGTCCCGCGACACGATTTGCGCCGGCACGCGCCGACTTCCCGGCAGAACGACCAGGATGGAAGTTGGTTGCCGCACGAAATTAAAGGCGCTGGAAATAATGTACCCGTCGCTGGACACGACAAGCCCAGTTGTCGGACCTTCCCCAAGTAATACGTCGCCCACCTGTTCCAGCCCCCCGATCGTTTCGATCCGGACGACCGATGTTGCGACTCGGGCGACCGCCGCTCGCATGGCTTGCTCTTCGAGTTCCGCAAGATCTTGGGCGAGTGCGACAGACGTCAGCAATCCGCCTAGCCAGGCGACTCCAATGGCTCCCAACACGAACCCGCCGCGCAAGGGCGAGATAAGCGCCCAGGCCACTGGCCGGCGCCTCGAACAAAACTGACTTCGGAGATTCATGTTCCGTTTATTCCGCACACGACGATGTGTGACATTTTTCGTTGGAAAGGAAAAGAATGCTGCGCGGATGTCCGCTCACGGAAGATCCCTTACCGTTGCGCAAACAATGAAACGTTGATCAATTCCTGGCCGCGCAACACAATCAGCCGCACTTCATCGATCCGGTCGATCAGGGCGATCTCGTCACGCAGAACCTGTCCCGAGTTGACAGTCTGGTCATTCAAAAACACAATCAGATCATCAGGTCGCAGCCCGGCTTTCGCCGCGGGCGAACCAGGACGCACGCGATCGAGAAACGGCGGGGTCTTGGGCAGCACGTCGGGTACGAGCACCATTCCCAACAATTCCAGGGTCATCGGTTCGGCGGGTCGGCGAGTGGGTTCTGACTTCGTCCGAGGGCGACTCGTGCCGTTCAGGATGTCCGCGACCGACTGATTCAGTTCGGCGATCGGTACCGCGTAGTTCAGCCAAGTATTGTCCAGCGAACTCCGCAGTTCCTTTCCCAGCATTCCAGCCAAGATACCGCGGCGATCTGTGAGCACGCCCCCCGCGGCACCCGGGTTGTTGGTGACGGCATCGATGACATAGACCGAGCCGCGATACGTCGTCTGATAGACACCCCGTCGCGCCGACAGATTCGCTTTTGCCGCGACAACGCCGTGTTGAACACTGGACGCTTCCTCACCCGTCGCCACGTTGAATAGGTTACTGAATGCGAGCACCTTAGTTCCAGCATCCAGAGCTCGCGACTCATTCAGATCAAAATGCGGCAGCTCGGTCGCGTCGATTTTGAGCACGGCGATTTCCAAACGCGGATCGTTGCCGACAAGCTGGGCCACGAAACGGCGACCGTCGTGCAAAATCACGATCACTTCCTCCGAATCGAGCACATAGCTCCACACGGTGAGTACGTGTCCGGCGGCGGAAACGAGTAAGCCGCTTTGATAATGCTCGAGCCCGCGCGTTCCACCGGCTCCGTAGATCTTGGCGATCTTGGGTTGTACTTCGGCGACCACCGGTGCTAACGAAGTCTGCGCGATCGTCGAGGAAGGAAGCAGGAGCAAACTGCAGCACACCGCAGCCAGTACGGCCAAGCCGCGTCGACCAACGATCCATGGATTCATATTGCTACATTGCGTTAAAGCTGGTGCGCCTATTACGTAGGACGGGCACATTGCCCGTTTCATAGTTACCAGACGGGCAAGGTGCCCGTCCTACAAGCTGACCTGTGCCACTCGTAGTTCTGAAATCACGGTCCCACCACGTCGCACCACGATCGAATATGGGAACGATTTGCCGTTCACCGGGCGATAGTCGTCGAACAGCAACTCACACGAGTCGGTTCCAGAATCGGGGAACAGTTCCATAGCGATCAACCGGCCACTGGTCGGTTCGAAATACAGCAACGACTCGGCCACGTTGTGTGTGGCAACCAACACATCGAACAAGCCTTCTCGCCCGGGCACTGGGGCCTTTCCCTGGTAGCGAACGTCGCCGAACTTCAGCGGTCCAAGCACCAGAATACGGCGCCACACATGTATCGCCGCCAACAAGCCCGTCCCGGCCGGATCCAGTTGCTCGTTTAAGTCCTTGGCGTCGGTGACTTGCGCGGTCGCGCCAGGCAGATCGAGTTTCGATTCGCTTTCTCCCAGCGCTACAGAGAATTCACCGCCGCTCGCCAATTGTCCTGTCAAAACCCACGGCGTCGTACTCGCGGAAAAGTCGCCGGAGGCGGTGAATTGATTCCACACTCGCTGGCGATTCAGCTCATTAAAGAAATAGTTCTTAAACCCAGCGCGTGGAACAATCATCTTGGCTGCTTCGGGGGGAACCTCGACCTTCGGTTGCTCGGGATGCGGACGGATTCGTGGTTGGGGCCGTGGTGGTGTATCCCCTTTCTTCTTTTCTTGGTTCGGTGGAGGATCGCCCGGAATTTCATCAGGCGTTGCCGGTTTCTGCAGCAGTTTCTGTAATTCGGCCCGCGTGTGGACTCCCGCCAGCCGCACATCCACATCGTACCGTTCGCCGTCGCGGCGAAAACTCAACGGCACGCGCCATCCGGCTGGAAAAATCCCCAGCACATTCTTGAAGGCATTCACCGAGGGGATCGGCCGGCCGCCAAAAGCCACGACCTCGTCGCCATACCGCAGCCCGCGCCGATAGGCGTCCGAAGACTCCAAAATATTCGATACGACGACGCGCCCCTGTTCGTCGCGATCGACCGTCGCGCCGAGCGTGGCATGATCGACAATCATGCCGCTGTGCAAGTGCCCGAGGAAGTTCTTCACCTGATTGATCGAAATCGCGTAGCCGACTCCGACGTTGACCCGCCCCCGCTTCTCGAATGACCCGCGGCCGATGATTCCGATCAGTTGTCCCTGGGCATTGAACAGCGGTCCGCCAGAGTTGCCGGGATTGATGGCGGCGTCCGTCTGAATGCAATCGGCATATTCCAAAATCGAACCGGCCGGGTATTGATATCGATGTACGCCCGAAACGAGGCCGAACGAAACGCTCGGTTGAAAGTCGGTCGCGAGCAGAAACGGATTGCCGACCGCAAAGCACCAATCACCCGCCCGAACCTGATCGCTGTCCGCCAACTCAGCGGCGACAAAATCAGTGCGCCCAAGCAGTTTGATCAGCGCCACATCGCCCGTGGGATCTATCGAAACAATCACGGCATCGTACAGTCGGCCGTCAGTCATTCCGCATTTCAGGTAGTCGCCAACTGGCGAAGTCACATGGAAGTTTGAGACGGCATAGCCGTCGGCCGTGATGACGACTCCGGAGCCGCCGCCGTTTCCATCGGGGGTAAAGATTGCCACCCCAGATTTCGTCGCCTTGGCCATGGCCGCAATGCGGTCCTGCTCCGCAGCCATGACCGGTCCGGGGACGTCGATCGCCGAAACCCGGGCCGTGGGTATGCTCAGCGTGACTGCGACAACCACAGCGATCGTCATCGGAACCCACTTCGTCATTTGGTGAGCCTCGCATTGCACAGCAACAGATGATCGCCCGCGTCGGATCGATCCTCGCCGAAATCCACCAGAATCTTTAGGCGGCGGATGCCACTGACGTCGAGATCGAATTCGAACGGCGGATCATTGCCACGCACGTCGCGCGATAACAGCGTCCGATCGTCCCCAGTGATGATCAACTTGAGATTCGCCGGTCCGCGGAATCGCTCATCGATGCCAGCCACCGCTTGCAAATGCCGATATTCCTTCGTGAGCCGGTAAGAAATCAGCGTCCGGCTGTGCACCGACAGCCCTTTCTCAAACGACTGGCCGGCCAGCGTCAAGACCGAGCCATCCGTCGTCTGATCGCGCCGCAAGTTAAACCATTTGGCCAGAGCCGGTGGCGTGGCCGAAGTCATCAGATAAGGTCGCCACTCGACCGATTCCTCCTTCAGATCGCTGAGAAACACAAGATTTCCAGATGTGTAATCGATTTCCAACACGCGATCCCATCGCAACTCACCGCGTACGCCGGTGACGGTTTGCAGGCTGACTTTGCCGTTGGCGAATTGCATGGTCTGGACATGCCATTCGCTGCCGCGCAAGTCACGCACCCGACAAATCGGATCGGGCCATGCTTCCATCTGGTGACGGTGGAGCAAGATCCCTTCGACCTTTTCCAATGGGACGTTGATCTTGTCGCCGTCATATTCAAATGTAATTCCAGTCGGACTGATGGCATGGACCACGCCCTCCAGCTGGTCTAACACGACCGGGGCGGACCCAGCCGCGGCGTTTTCCGCACGTGTCTTGCGAACGACAAGCTGATCGCCGGAGGAAACGGTCGCCGAAATCGCATTCCATTGTTTCTGCAACTCATCGTCCTGCCGACGAAACCGCATGCCACGAATCACGCGGCTGGGAACCTCCAACGACTCACTTCCAGGGAGTTCCAATTTGGCCTGCCCGGCGACAAGGGTCACCCGGTCACCGACTAGAATCGTATTGTCGCTCAATTCGACCGTTACGCTCGGCGTTGTCTTCTCGTCACGCGTCGTCGCACTTCCGGCGGCCAAGGGCTTCACCGATTGTACGGCACTGGCATCCCATTTCACTTCGCCCGTTGCCGAACGAATCACGAGCGTCTTTTCATTCATCGACACTAACGACCCGCGCACCGCGTCACCGTGTAATGGTTTGACCGTCACATCCTCAGCGGTCAGCAAACTCAAACAAATTACAATCCCCGACCACATGGCTGCCTCTTGTTCCTCGTCACGATTGACGGGTCATCCGTCTTTTTAAACTTCGAGTATTGTGAATCGACAACTGATAATGACCAAATCCCAATGACCAATGACCAACAGCGCCGCCCATGTCCTGACCGCGCCACCTCTGACCTCTGACACCTGACACCTGACACCTGACCTCTGACCTCTGACCTCTGACCTCTGACCTCTG